>JBQGED010000040.1:0-6291 GCA_052039425.1 Sphingobacterium griseoflavum
TAATGGCTTCGCCAGAATCGGTGGCTATCCGAGGAAGAACTTCCGAATTAACGTTGCCGTCAATTCAGGCTTTTCTGCATGCAGCCAATGGCCAGTATTGGGCACGATTTTGAGTTGTGCATGCGGAAATCTTCTCGTGATGGCCTGACGATAATCCGACTTGATGTAATCGGAGTTGCCACCTTTCAAAAAAAGAGCGGGTCCGGCGTAGGCAGCATCAGACCGATTTTCAGCAATCAAATGCACGTACTGCTGCTGAATATCCTGCAGATTCATTCGCCACTCGAAGCCGCTGTCGGTCTTGGCCAGATTCTTCAGTAAAAAACTGCGCACAGCCTCTTGGGTAACGTGCGCTGCCATCAGAGCTTCCGCTTCCGCGCGATTGGTCACCACTGCGGGATTGATGGCATTAAGCCCAGCGAACACATCCTGATGCCGCGGCGGATAAGTAACCGGTGCTATATCGATCACCGCAACGCCTTTAACGCGATCGGGGTGACTCAAGGCAATTTCCATAGCCACTTTACCGCCAAGAGAATGGCCCACCAGTCCAACAGAAGTCAGGCCAGTTTCATTCATCCAGCGGCTGACGGCGTTCGCCATATGCACCAAGTCCACGCCATTTCGATGGGATGAGCGGCCATGGTTTGGGAGATCAACGGAATAAACTTTGAAATTGGAAGTCAGGAAGCGTGCAACCGCTCCCAGATTTTCCAGAGACCCGAACAATCCATGCAGCAACACCAGTGGCTCGCCCTCGCCTGCCACTTTGACGTGCAGCATTATTCACCCTTGGGGCTTGGGATCATGGTTGGAAATGGGATGGGGGTGACCTTTTCACCAGATTTCACTTCGGTAACCCGAACCGCGCCTTCTTTTTCGACTTCGTCGATGCGGATAATCGTGTGCAATGGGATATAGGACCGCTTCACTGCAGCAAATTCCGACTTGAGTTTTTCCTCGGCCGGATCCACCAGCACTTGGCTGCGCTCGCCGAAAACAAACTCCTCCAGCTCGATGAAGCCGTACATATCGCTCTGATAAATTGCTCGGGCGTAAACTTCATACACTTGATTCTGGTTGTAAAAGATCACTTTGTAGATTGGATTTTTTGCCATATAACTCTCAATATTCACGGCCGCTCTCTTCATTGTGTCGCACATCCGCCGACCGATGCGCGCTCTTGGATCCGCCTAGGTTGGGCCTGTTAGCGCCAAAACAAGGACTCGTTCACCCCTTTGTAAAGCCGGTGGGCAAGGATGTGGCGCATCAGTATAATGCGCGCACGTTTTTTGACCTCTAGCAACGCTCATTCTCACACCCGCTTCACAGACTTCACGGAAATACCATGTCAGACCAGCCCAGTGCGCAAAAAGCCAGCAAAAAGTTGTTTATCGAGACACACGGCTGTCAGATGAATGAATACGACTCGTCCCGTATGCGCGACTTGCTGGGTGAGTCCCACGACATGGTGACCACCGATGATCCCGCGGAAGCGGATGTGCTGCTCGTCAACACCTGCTCCATTCGGGAAAAAGCCCAGGAGAAACTCTTTCACCAACTGGGTCGCTGGAAGCGACTAAAGGAAAAAAAGCCGGATCTTATCATAGGCGTCGGTGGATGTGTCGCCAGCCAGGAGGGCGACGCCATCGCCAAGCGCGCGCCTTATGTTGATTTGATTTTTGGACCTCAGACCCTGCATCGCCTGCCCGAGATGATTTCAACACCGCGCTCGGATGGCGCCGTTATCGTGGATATCAGTTTCCCCGAAATCGAAAAATTCGACCATCTCCCGCAACCGGAGGCCGATGGCGCCACGGCGTTTGTCTCGGTTATGGAGGGTTGTTCCAAATACTGCACCTTCTGCGTCGTACCTTATACCCGCGGCGAAGAAGTCAGCCGCCCCATGCAATCGGTCCTCGATGAAATTGCGCACCTGGCGCGCCAAGGTGTGCGTGAAGTCAACCTCCTCGGCCAAAACGTCAATGCCTATCGCGGCGACGGCCCCAATGGCGTGGTGGACTTCGCAGAACTCATCACTCTAGTTGCGGCAGTGGATGGCATAGACCGCATCCGTTTCACCACTTCCCATCCAGTGGAATTCAGCGACCGATTGATCGATGTATTTGCGGAAGTGCCGGAGCTGGTCAGTCATGTTCACTTGCCAGTGCAAAGCGGCTCGGACCGCATTTTGATGGCGATGAAACGTGGCCATACAGTGTTGGAATACAAATCCAAGCTGCGGCGATTGAAGAAAATCCGACCCAACATCAGTTTTTCGTCTGACTTTATCGTTGGCTTTCCGGGTGAAACGGATAGGGATTTTGAAGCCACCATGAATTTGATTCAGGACATCGGCTTCGATACTTCATTCAGTTTCATCTACAGCCCGCGCCCCGGCACACCTGCTGCGGATATGGCGGACGACACACCGGAAGAAACCAAAAAACAGCGCCTAGCCCTGCTGCAGCAACGCATCACGCAACAGGCACAAGAGATCAGCCGGCGTATGGTGGGCAACACCGAGCGAGTTTTGGTCACAGGCTTTGCGAAAAAAGATCCGGGCCAATTGAGTGGCCGCACCGAAAACAACCGTGTGGTGAATTTTCGCTGCGATAATCCGGCTTTAATCGGCCATTTTGCCGACATTCTCATCGAGGAAGCTCTGCCCAATTCCCTGCGCGGTACCTTGCTCGGTTCGGAACTGGACTGAGAACGCTATTTTCCCCTGTCGGGTTTTTGGGTTAGGCTTAGGCGCTTTCACAGACCGACAAACCCGCAAGGTGAAAATCGGGCTGTGCAGGCCAACCGACACGGACCTTTTCCTTGGAAACAAAAAACAGTTCAGACATACAAAACGGCGTTGGCCACTCCAACGGTACTGCGCCCCTTCTATCCTCCCTCACTCTGACCCTCGAACCCGACGATAGCCGCCGCCTGGCCAATCTCTGCGGCCAGTTCGACAGTCATTTGAAGCACATCGAAAAGCGCCTCGATGTGGAAATCCACAACCGCGCCAACGTGTTTGCCATTCACGGCGAGGAGCAGCACATTCAATTGGCCGGACGTGTACTACAACAGCTGTACAACGACACCTCCAGCGATACCGAAATCACTCCGGCGGAAGTCCATCTGGCCCTGCAGGAAGCCGGTGCTGACACCATTGTTACCACCGAGACCGGTGGTACAGCGCAGGACGGCTCCGTTTTGATACGCACAAAAAAGTGCACCATCAAACCCCGCGGCCGCAATCAACAGAAGTACGTGAGCGCGGTGCGCAACCACGACATCAACTTCGGCATCGGGCCCGCAGGTACCGGCAAAACGTATTTGGCAGTCGCCTGCGCAGTGGAATCTTTGCTGAAAGACGAAGTCGAGCGCATTCTGCTGGTGCGTCCGGCGGTTGAGGCGGGAGAGAAACTCGGCTTCCTCCCGGGTGATCTGTCGCAGAAAGTCGATCCCTACTTGCGACCGCTTTACGACGCGCTTTACGAAATGCTGGGCTTTGAGAATGTCGGCAAGTTGATCGAACGCCATGTCATCGAGGTCGCGCCGCTGGCCTATATGCGCGGCCGTACGCTAAACAACTCCTTTATCATCTTGGACGAAAGCCAGAACACCACCCGGGAGCAGATGAAAATGTTTCTGACCCGTATCGGCTTCGGCTCCACCGCAGTGATCACCGGTGACCCCACTCAGATCGACCTTCCGCGCGGCCATCCGTCCGGCTTAAAGCACGCGATCGAGGTACTTGCTCACGTGTCGGGGATCAGCTTTACCCACTTCGATGCCAAGGACGTCGTCCGCCACCCCCTGGTGCAACGGATAGTAGAAGCCTACAATGCCGCCGAAGAATCCAAGGCCACCGACTGATCTGGTTTATGAACACGCCTTCTTCGACCTCCCTCCCGGATGTCGACGTACAGATTGCCACCGCTGACGAAAACATCCCCTCCGATGAAGATTTTCGCAGCTGGGTGGCAGCAGCTCTGCCGGATGATCGGCGCGCGAGCGAGATTACGATCCGTGTGGTTGGCTGCGCTGAAAGCAAGACTCTCAATGCCCAATACCGGCACCAGGACAAGCCAACCAACGTTCTGTCCTTTCCCTCCGATCTGCCGCCCGAATTACAGATTCCACTGCTCGGCGACCTCGTGGTCTGCGCTGGCGTGGTGGAGCGCGAAGCGCATGAACAGGGCAAATCCCTTACAGCACATTGGGCTCATATGGTGGTCCACGGTACGCTCCACCTGCTCGGCTACGACCATGAGTGCGATGCCGAAGCCGAAGAAATGGAAGCACTGGAAACCCGTATCCTTGGCCAGCTGGGCTTTCCCGCGCCTTATGAATCCGAGTCCCTTTGACCCGCACCCCATGAAATCAACTGCCTTTACAGGACCCCATCATGTCGGACGACCCGTCGAGTAGCCATTCTGCGGCAAACCCAGGGCGCTCAGGCGAGCGCTCCTGGCTGGATCGGTTGCTGCAGAGCTTCTCCAACTCGGAGCCAAAATCCCAGGAAGAACTGCTGCAGATCATCAAAGAGGCAGCCAAAAACCAACTCCTCGATCTAGAAGCCTTGGAGATCATTGAGGGCGCGCTCGGGGTGTCACATCTGCAAGTGCGTGAGATTATGGTGCCGCGCTCACAGATGGTGGTGATCAAATGCGATGAAAAGCCCCGCGAATTCCTCCCCAAAATCATAGAATCCGGCCATTCGCGTTTTCCAGTCATCGGCGAATCCATGGACGAGATCAAGGGCATATTGCTGGCGAAGGATCTGCTGCCGCTCATTCTTGAGCAGCGCGAAGGCTTTAACCTTATCGAAATACTACGTCCCGCTAATATCATTCCCGAAAGCAAGCGCCTCAACGTATTGCTCAAAGAATTCCGGGAAAAACGCTACCACATGGCCTTGGTGATCGACGAATACGGCGGTGTCTCCGGGCTGGTGACGATTGAGGACATACTCGAAGAGATCGTCGGCGATATCGAAGATGAAACCGATGATGAGGAAGAGGATTTCATCCGCCAGGTGGCGGAGCGCGACTTTATTCTTAAAGCGCTTACTCCTATTGAAGAGTTTAACGACTACTTCCATGCATCCTTCAGCGACGATGAATTCGACACCATCGGCGGCATTCTCACCCACGCCTTTGGGCATATGCCAAGCCGTAATGAAGTCGTTGAGCTCGAGGGCTTCACCTTTCGCGTGCTCTATGCCGACAACCGCCAGATCCATCTGGTGCGCCTGACGGTACCGGAAAAACCCGCTGTATGAGACTAATGGGCAAAGCCCCTTTTTGGCTGCGCGTATTGATGGCGCCAGTGGCTGGCGCCCTAGTCCCCCTGTCGCTGGCGCCCTATAGCTGGTGGGCCGTCGGCCTGCTCAGCGTGGCTTTGCTCGCTGCGGCAACCTATCGTGAATCCGCCCGCCGCTGCCTGATCTTGGGATTGTTCTTCGGCTTCGGCATGTACGGCTTCGGCGCCAGCTGGGTCTACATCAGCATCAATCAATTCGGCTCTACCTCCGTCCCGCTGGCGCTGCTGCTGACCAGCCTGTTCGTAGCCGGATTGGCCCTGTGTTTTTCCATGCCGTTTTACGTTTATGGTCGCTGGTTCAATAAAACCACTTTGAGCTTGCTGCTCGGCTTTCCCGCCATTTGGGTACTCAATGAATGGGCGCGCAGTTGGTTCCTTACCGGCTTCCCATGGCTCTATATCGGCTACGCCCACTTGGAGACTCCTCTCGCCGGCTGGGCACCGGTTCTCGGAGTCTTTGGCGTCGGCTACATAGCGGTCTATTCAAGCTGCGTATTGTTGGCCATGCGACTGCGCGCACTTTCCATGCCCGCACAGTTGAGCGCTCTCGGCTTAGCGCTGCTATTGTGGGCCGGCGGCGCCGCTTTGCGCACCGTGGAATGGACGACCTTCGATACCAAGCCAATCGCTGTAGGCATGGCGCAAGGGAATATCCCGCAAGAGCGCAAATGGGACCCGCTGTATCTCAACGAGACCTTCCGTATCTTCAACAACTTATCGGCATCGTTGTGGGATCTGGACTGGGTAATTTGGCCCGAGGCGGCTATTCCACTGCTGTATCACGAAGCGCTGGCGGATCTGGAATCTTTGGCGGACCAAGCCAATAAGACCGATACCGCTTTTATCACCGGTATTCTCTATGACGAGCAGCAAAAACAGGAGTACTACAACAGCATCGTAGCGGTCGGCAAAGGCTCTGGGATCACCTTCAAAACGCGACTGGTGCCGTTCGGCGAGTATGTGCCTATG
>JBQGED010000041.1:0-8211 GCA_052039425.1 Sphingobacterium griseoflavum
CGGTATGGATGAGACCACCAATCATTTCGTGAGCCAATTCGACAATATTATGTATATTTCCTGCAATCCGCACACGCTTAAGGACAATCTGCGGTTGCTGCTCAAAACCCACCGCGTGGAGTGCATGGCGTTGTTCGATCAGTTTCCCTATACGGAACATCGCGAATGCGGTGTGTTGTTGCGGCGGCGCTGATTCGCTCCCGCTAAACCAGAGTCAGACTGGCAGATCTACGGCAAACCCGTCGCGATTAACTTCGATTAAAGCATGCGCCCAATCATTCTTTGCGCGGCGTCACGCACAAAATCGCCTAATATTTTTTCCTGCTGCTCGATTTGCGACTCAAATTCTTTTCTCTGCTGACGGGGCAGCTGTTTCCACGCATCAAGAATTGGAATATGCGAAATTGCCTGTGCCAGCTTATCGAATGCGATAAATTCCTCTCGCACAGAGCCATTTACAGATAGCTGATCCATCAATGCCGAAATACGCAAACTCGCCTCCGCGCACTCCACCTGTTCATCCAATAAAGCTCGACAGATAATCTGCATGCTCTGGTTCAACTTTTGTCGTGCCAGCTGATATTGTCTCTCCGCCTCCTCCTGACGCAGTTTAATCTGTTTGTTTACCTGATAAAGCTTCCAGTGGAGGTAAACGGCGACGGACAATAAACATAAAATGATAAACCCGCCGACATACAACAACATCTCACTCATCGGTTTTGGTCCTCCATACGGTCATGATTTACAAGCGCCCTCCCCGCCATATCTTCTGGGATCGCTTTATTGGTTTTGGCGCCCAAACGGCGCAGATCATCACAGCGTTTAATCAGATTACCTTTGCCGGATTCCAGCCTGCTCATCGCCGTCTGAAAGCCACGGCTCGCGCGTTCAATACCCGCACCAACTTCCTGCATGGAATCTAAAAAGCGGACAAACTGGTCGTGGAGCTTGCCAGCACTGAGAACAATCTGCTCAACATTTTTATCCTGACGATCACGCTGCCATAAGGCCTCAACAGTGCGCAAAATCGCAAACAGGCTGGCGGGACTTACCAGCAGAATTCGTTTGTCATAGGCTTCCTGCAATAATTCTGGAGCACGCTGAACCGCGCTGACAAAAGCAGCCTCTACAGGAACGAACATACAGACAAAATCCAAGCGCTTCCTGCCAACCGAGTCGGCATAATTTTTCGCGGACAGTCCACGTAAATGCGAGCGCATCGAATCAATCAGATCTTTCAATGCGTGAACTTTTTGCTGCTCGTCACTGGTGGCATTGAAGCGTTCATAGGCAAGAAGCGACACTTTAGCGTCGATAATCAAATCTTTTTCGTCCGGCAGATATACCACCACGTCTGGCTGCAAACGTTTGCCATCTGATGTAACTTCAGAAACTTGCAAATCAAAATCTCGACCGCGCAAAAAACCCATTTGTTCGAGTATATTGGCGAGAATCATTTCCCCCCAATTTCCCATCACTTTATTGTTGCCTTTTAATGCATTGGCTAGATTCACTGCATCCATGCCAATTTGCTGAGACTGCTTCTGCAGCTCGACTATCTGCGCCAACATTTGATGATGTCGCGCCGCATCTTGCGCCTGCACTTCTTCAACCTTCGCGCGAAAATCTTTTAGCTGATCGCGAAAAGGCGACATAATTTGCAGCAATTGCTGTTGTGAAGCCCTGGAAAATTGCTCTTGCTTGACATCAAAAAGGCGGTTAGCGAGATTTTCGAAATCTCGGCTCATGCTCTCCTTGGTTTCTTTGAGGGAGTCGATTTCCCTCTTGAGACTCGATTCTTTCTGCTCAAAAAGCGCTCGAGCGGTGGAAAGCTCCGTCTGCAAATGAAACTTTTGTTCGCGTATTTGATTCAGCTCTGCAGATAGTGCCAATCGCTCCCGCTCTAATACTTCTACACGCGAACGAGATAATTCCGCCCCCGACTGCTGTTCAGCAAAGCGCGTCTTATATTCCAAATCTTTCGCAACTAATCGATCTTTCTGACGCACAAGCGTCAGCAACAACGATCCCAATAAAGCAGCAGTGAACAGTGTCCAAGCCAGGAGAAGCCATATCGGAACTGCGTGGGCGTCGAGCATTTCATACACCAAATCTTGCATAAAAATATGCTATCTTAAGGCCGCATAAATTCTTCATTATATGTCCAGCTTATGCCTAGCCCTTCAGTGCTTATCCTCGATTCAGGAATCGGCGGATTGAGCGTTACCCGGGAAATTCGTACGCTTTGCCCTTATCTGCGCATAGATTATCTTGCGGACCTGGCAGCCTTTCCCTATGGCATTAAGTCTGAAGAGCAAATCATATCGCGGGTAACTTCCCTCGTAGACAAGTTGGGCAAGTCGTTACAACCATCTGTGATTGTAGTCGCTTGCAATACCGCCAGCACTGTCGCTCTGAACGCAATTCGACAGCAAACTCATACGCCAGTGGTTGGCGTGGTGCCGGCTATAAAACCGGCAGCCGCAATGTCGGCAACAGGCGTTATCGGGGTATTGGCGACAGAGGGGACGGTTAATCGGAAATATACCCATGAGCTGATACAGGAGTTTGCGCAAAGCCGCACAGTGGTGCTTCACGGCAGCTCTCAACTTGTTCAGTTGGCCGAACAAAAACTGCAGAATGTTTTTCTCGAGCCAGGAGCGGTGCAGCAAGAAATTATGCCGCTTTTTGCCAAGGCGCCCAAGATGGACACAGTCGTCCTCGCCTGCACCCATTTTCCATTACTTAAAAGCGAATTTGCCGCGAGCTTTCCGCAAGTCAAATTCTGGGTGGATTCAGGGCCGGCAATTGCAAAACGAGTGGAATATCTACTTTCGACACAAGGGACCGCCCCAGCGCTCGACCCAGCTTCTGCAACACAAAAAAGACTCAATAAGTTTTACGTCACCGCCAAAAGTCACTACGATCAGCGTTCGCTGGCGTCTCTGCTCGGGAATTTCGAGACTGAAATCATCTCAATTTAGCTCTTGATAGATTTCGCCACCCCGAATAGAGAAAAAGCCGCTTTACGCGGCTTTTTAAACTTCTTTTACTTCGACATATTGATCTTAGCTTTCTCAATGACGCCAGTTTCAAAAGAATTTAGTTCGTTCTGCGCGACCTGAAAACGTAATTGATTCTGCAAGCCACTTTTTTGCGCGTCAGCAAGATCTGCAATAGAGCCATCTTCCACCGCGGTCAGGCGAATTACTACAGCTCCTCCTGTCGGCAGAGCTACAGAGTCCAATATCGGTTGATCTTCAGCAGGCCGCGGCAGCGAGAAGACTTTTTGCAGCACCGCCCCACCTACTTCAAACGAAGTACGAGCGGCTCGTTCGTGGAGCTTGTGCTCCAACCCCAGCGCTTTTGCCACTTCTTCTGCAGACTTACCACCAGCAATCTGATCGAGGACGTCTTTTGCCCGACGCGCAGTTTCCTCGGCTATACGCTTCTCAGTCAGCTGCTCGCGAATCTGCTCTTTGACATCGGCAAAGGGGATTGGTCTGGAAGGTTGATGCTCGGCTAGACGCAATACATACGCTTTGCTGGCTCCTGTCTCTATCACCTTGCTGTTGTGTTTCTGTGCCAAAACCTCGTCACCAAACGCTTCTTCAACCAATTGTTGATTGCTCATTAAGTCCGCACCACCGCCGCGGGTAAACCAATCAGTGGTTTTGACTTCGAGACCTAAAGCATCAGCGGCATATTGGAGGGAATCTGCGCCGAAGGTTTTTTCATCCAATACAGCAACTTTTTTCAGGTAATCTTCTTGCGCAATATCCCTTGCCAATTGTCGAGCAATCGAGTCTTTGCGCTCCTCGAAACTCGGCGGTTCCACATTTGATTTATCGACCAACTTAATAAAGTGGAATCCCGCTTCAGTTTTAACAGGTGCGGAAACTTGACCAACTTCCAGCTTTTTAACTTCGGCCACGAATTCTTTCGGATAAGCTTCCTCAATCATCACGCCGAGGTTGCCACCGGAATCTTTCGATCCCAGATCTGCTGAATGCTGTTTGGCAACTTCGGCAAAGTCGGCGCCACTCGCTAGCTTTGCTTCAACAGCTTTCACATCATCTGCCGCAGACGCTTTATCTTCGATAAGAATGTGCGCAACAGTAAATCTCGGGTCAGCCTTGAATGTCGACACTTCATCCTGATAAATCGTGCGAACTTCGTCATCGCTAACATTTACAGATTCAGCGAGAGCATCAAGACTCAGCTCAACGTAGCTCACTTTGGCTTTTTCCGGTTCAACAAATTGAGCGGCATTAGCTTCGTAATACTGCTCCAAATCCGCATCAGTTACCGGGCTTTCCGCTGTATCCGCTCGCGGTACGTCAATCGTCGCAAATGTACGCTTTTGCTGCGTAATTGCGGCAAGCAATTCAATTTCCTGCTGCGTGACAAAAGTGGTGTCGGACACGCCTGAATTCATGTGTCCAAGCACGAAATCTTTCTCGGATGCACGCAGGAACGTGGCGGGTGTGTACAAATAGGAAATACGCTCTTTAAAAAGATCGTTATTAAATTTGCCGTCTACTTGGAAAGCTTCGATCGCTGCAATCTGCTTCCAAACCTCTGCCCTGGAAGCTCCCATGCCACCATCAACCGCAGCCTGGTACAAAGCTTCGCGCTGCACCATGCGCTGCAATACCGGACCGCTTAAAGCGCTATCTTCCAATTGAGGACTGTTTGGGGGCAATTCAAACTGCTGCTGCAACCGCTGCTTCTCTATGGTGAGCTCCCTCATAAAGTCAGTTCGCGATACTCCTTCACCATTCACTGTCGCTATATCGGACCCGCCTACCGAGCCGACAAACAATTGTTCTACTCCGAATAAAATCAGAGGGATGATGAAAATGGCAAGAACAAATACTGCAACTGTTCCTTTTAAATTGTCACGCACGCTTTGCAGCATCATGCACCTCAGGGATGTATAGCAATATAAAAAAGGCGCATTCTCTGCGCCTTTTTTATGATTAAGATGTTTTCCGATTCTTAAGGCAGAGTATTTACTCAATCCCGCCGATTAAGCGTTCACCGCATCTTTCAAAGCCTTGCCAGCTTTGAATGAGGGAATTTTAGCTGCAGATATTTCAATCGGGTCTCCGGTCTGCGGGTTGCGGCCAGTACGAGCAGCGCGCTCTTTGACTACAAATGTTCCAAACCCAACCAGGGCGACCTGGTCATTGTTTTTGAGTGCCTGAGTTATAGATTCAGTCACCGCGTCCAAGGCTCGGCCAGCCGCTGCTTTCGAAATATCCGCTGAAGCGGCGATGGCATCGATCAACTCAGATTTATTCACGTTCAACCCCTCTTATTATTCGAAAATGATAATTATCAAAAACACCAAGGACTCGCTCTCGAAGGCACTCACTCGATCGACGGCCCTGGTATTCTGGCAATGTTCGACGGACTGCGATTTATACCAACTGCCGTTTTGGCGGTCAAGGACGCCGTCAGATTTTAATGAACTTTAACGAAAGCTGGGCGCCAAGGCGCCCCGTTACTCATTATTACTGTGGATTTTGTGCATTTTTGCATCTATGGCTTAATGGATACTAATGGGCTCAGTGCGTACTCATGCGACTTTCATCCTTAGAATGATCGAACGCCTTTGCTTCCAGCGCTCGATACTCTTCATCCGTGAACGGAGTTGGCATTTGCTGAAGCGCAATACCCAAAACCTCATCTATCCACTTCACCGGCTTAATCTGCAAATCAGCTTTAATGTTATTGGGAATCTCACGCAAGTCGGCTTCATTATCTTTGGGAATAATCACCGTTTTGATACCACCTCTATGCGCTGCCAAAAGCTTTTCCTTAAGCCCGCCGATTTTCAGCACCTCACCGCGCAATGTGATCTCACCTGTCATAGCAACATCTGCGCGCACCGGGATATTGCAGTACACCGACACAAGAGCTGTACACATCGCTATCCCAGCGCTGGGTCCATCTTTGGGGGTTGCGCCTTCCGGCACGTGAATGTGGAGATCATGTTTTTCACTGAAATCAGGCGCGATCCCAAGTATTTGGGACCGCGACCGAACCACTGTGATCGCAGCCTGTATTGACTCCTGCATCACATCACCCAGCGACCCGGTTTTCACCAAGCGCCCTTTACCTTTCACAGCTGAGGCTTCGATTGTCAGTAATTCTCCGCCAACCTGGGTCCATGCCAGCCCGGTGACCTGACCAACCTGATTTTTTTCCTCGGCGCGACCAAAATCCGTCTTTCTGACACCCAGATAATCTTCCAGTAAGTTTGGCTCTATGATCTGTCGAGAATGACCATTTGCCTTAACGTTCTGCGTCACCACTTTTCGGCAAATTTTCGCGACCTCTCGATCAAGACCGCGAACACCGGCTTCTCTAGTGTAATAACGAACTATGTCGCGGATGGCAGCTTCGGTAATTTGCAATTCGTTTTCTTTAAGCCCATTATTTTTCATTTGCTTCGGAATTAGATAACGCGAAGCAATATTGACCTTTTCATCTTCCGTATATCCAGGAATGCGAATAACTTCCATGCGATCCAAAAGCGGACCGGGAATGTTCATAGTGTTGGACGTACAAATAAACATCACATCGGACAAGTCATAATCAACTTCCAGATAATGATCATTGAAATGTGAGTTTTGTTCGGGATCTAGCACTTCAAGAAGTGCGGAGGCGGGATCACCGCGGTGGTCCATGCCCATCTTGTCAACTTCATCCAATAAAAACAGCGGATTCTTTACACCCACTTTCGACATTTTTTGTATTAATTTGCCGGGTAACGAGCCGATATAGGTGCGGCGGTGCCCGCGTATTTCAGCCTCATCTCTAACCCCGCCGAGAGCCATGCGAACAAATTTACGATTAGTTGCTCGCGCAATTGATTCGCCGAGCGATGTTTTACCTACACCAGGAGGGCCAACCAAACAGAGCACGGGGCCCTTGATTTTTTTAACGCGTTTTTGGACGGCCAGATATTCCAAAATCCGCTCTTTTACCTCTTCCAGGCCGTAATGATCCGCCTCTAGAATTTCTTCGGCCATAGCCAGGTCGTGACGGACTTTACTGCGCTTGGTCCATGGAACAGTCACCATCCAGTCAATGTAAGAGCGTACCACCGACGCTTCGGCTGACATAGGTGACATCATTTTTAGTTTGTTGAGCTCCGCACGGGTTTTTGCCTCAGCCTCTTTTGGCATACCCGCATTACTGATTTTTCGTTCCAGCTCTTCGGCCTCATTGGGTTCATCACCCAGTTCTCCAAGCTCTCGCTGAATCGCTTTCATTTGCTCATTTAAATAATATTCCCGCTGACTTTTCTCCATTTGTTTTTTTACACGGCCGCGGATGCGTTTTTCGACTTGAAATAAATCCGCTTCCGCTTCCATCAACCCAACCAGATGCTCAACTCTCTCGGAAACATCATAAATCTCCAATATCTGTTGTTTCTGCGACAAATCGAGAGACATGTGCGCAGCAACGGTGTCTGCCAGCCGACCAGGTTCATCGATTCCAGAAATTGAAGTTAATACTTCCGACGGAACTTTTTTGCTGAGGTTTACGTATTGCTCAAAACCATTGAGCAAAGTTTTGGCAAGAGCCTCTCCTTCACGCGCAGACAGCTCAGGGCTGTCAATGGACTGCACATCCGCCTGAAAAAATGCATCGCCATCGATATTCTGAATTGCGGCACGATCTTTTCCTTCGACTAAAACTTTTACGGTCCCATCCGGTAATTTAAGGATCTGCAGAATCTGTGAAATGGTACCCACGCCGTATAGATCATCAACATTCGGATCGTCAACTGAAGGCGTTTTTTGAGCTACAAGCAGAACTTGCTTGTCATCCGCCATTGCCTTTTCCAAGGCGGCGATGGATTTGCTCCGGCCGACGAAAAGAGGAATAACCATATGTGGATATACCACCACATCTCGCAGTGGAAGCAGGGGTAATGTCATCATTTCATAATCCGGTTCTTTGTTGCTCATATAACCCTCTTAGTCTGCCTCGAGATGTTTTTGCGTTGCCAACAGCCGAAATTTTGGGGCGCAACGATGAAATGCAAGCAGCAAAACGCAAAAAGGGCCCTAAAGAGCCCTTTCCTGGAAACGATCTGAAATTTTGATTGATAAACCGTCAGTCATCAGGGATAGCTTTTTGTGTATTTTGTTTCTCGTACACCACCAGAGGTGGAGATTCCCCGCGTATCAC
>JBQGED010000042.1:0-6921 GCA_052039425.1 Sphingobacterium griseoflavum
AAGGGTCTTTCGCTGATGCCTGTATCAGACGTGCCAAATCCCGCGGAGTGGATACATTCTGAGGGGACAAACCGGTGGGTTCTACAAAACGACTGTTGCTCATTCCCAGCACCTTGGCTTTGTCATTCATGGCTTGAATAAATGCGTCATAACCACCGCTATAGTGGTGGGCGAGAGTGGCGGCGGCGCGGTTTTCAGAGGCCATAAGCGCCAATAACAGCATGTCGCGACGTTTTAATTCGCTGCCAATACGCACATGGGAAAACACGCCTTTCATTTCTTTGGTTTGCGAAATGTCCACTGCAATCCATTCATCCAGCGGCGCATTTTTTATATCATCCAGCGCCACCAGCGCCGTCATCATCTTGGTGACCGAAGCAATAGGCACGATCGAGTCGGGGTTGCGTTCGTACAAAATTTCGCTGGTGTCCAAATCCATCACCAGGGCGTGTACTGACGCGAGTTGTAACTTGGTGGGATCCGGCGCGGATTGCGCCTGGACAAAGGTAGGCAATATCAACGACAGGGACAGAACGAAACTACGCATCAACACAAAAAAATATCTCGCAAAAAGGTGGAACTGACAGGGGGGAGTGACTACTTTTGTTAGTAGTTGTGCTTTCCTCAACGTACAGCAGTATAAATATGAAACATTTTCAGCAGGATCGCCACGCCGAAGAGGCAAATAGCGGACTGTGTCTCGAAGACCAATATCATTTTGAACTCGCCGGGCCACCTCGACCGCTAAATTCTAGTCGTCGTTGGCGCTGGCTGCTGCCTCCCGCGTTACTATTTTTTGCCGTGTTTGGGCTGGCTTGGTTTGAGATGCGCACGTCTTGGTTGCAAGCGCGTTTGTTACCGGGTTACGCCAGTTCACTGCCATTTTCCCTTCAAGCCGGGCCCAGCGACAGCATTCGTTTCCCTGAGCAAGGTCCGTTCGATCAGCGCCTGGGCTATGTTCGACTACCCACTGTGCTGAACAAATTGCAGGCAAATGGATTTTATATTGATCGGCAGGTGCGTTTTTCTCCGGCTTTGCTGACATACGTGGATGCCAGTTTTTATCCGCCGTACCGGGAAAAATCCCAGGCTGGGCTCACGGTCCGTGATGTGAACCTGCAAACCATGTTTCAGTTCCATTACCCACGCCATGCCTTTGCACATTTTGAAGACATTTCACCTTTGATGGTGGATGCGCTGTTGTTTATTGAAGATCGTCGCCTGCTGTCTGACGATCATCCCCGTATGAACCCCACCGTCAATTGGGGTCGCTTTATCAAAGCCGCGTTGTTCAAAGCGGGTGAGGCATTCAATATCGATACGCCGTCCATGGGAGGCAGTACGCTTGCCACTCAGATCGAAAAATTCCGCCATTCTGATCAGGGCGTCACTGGCTCCGTGCAGGAGAAACTGCGCCAAATGGTGTCCGCCAGTGTGCGGGTTTACCAGCACGGTATGGAAACCATGCCGGCGCGTCGCCAGTTGGTGCTGGAATATCTCAACACGGTGCCGTTGGCGGCGGCTCCGGGATACGGCGAAGTCAATGGCATAGGCGATGGTTTGCAAGTTTGGTTTGGTGCGGACCCTGCGGAGGTCAATCGCCTGCTCGGAGTGGAGGAGCCCGAAACGCTTGAATTAAATGCGCAGGGCATGGCACTGCGCCAGGTACTAGCGCTGATGATCGCCCACCGCCGGCCATCCTATTATCTGCTGCAGAACCGTCGCGAATTGGGCGAATTGGTGGACGCGCACTTGCGCCTATTGCACAACCAGGGGCGAATTAGCGCTGCGCTTACCCAGGCTGCCCTTGGGCAGAACTTGGAGTTTCGCAATTTCCGTCAGCAGCCGGCGGTGATTCCTGCGGAAACCAATAAAGGCATCAACGTCGTGCGCAATCGGCTGGTGAATTTGCTCGACGTGTCGCTGTATGACCTGGATCGCATGGACATGGAAGTCACTACGACACTCGACAAAGAGTTACAGGAGGCGGTTACGGCGCATCTGCGCAGCCTGCAAGAGCCAGCGGCGGCTAAAGCGCAAGGGCTGATAGGAGAATATTTGCTGCGCCCGGGACAAGAGGCGAATCTGCGCTACAGCTTTACTTTGTTTGAGCGCGGCGCCGAAGGCAATCAAGTGCGGGTGCAAACCGATAACACCGACGATCCTTTCGATATCAACGAAGGCAGCAAATTGGAGCTAGGCTCCACCGCCAAGCTGCGGGTGTTGGCTTCTTATCTGGAGATCGTCGCGGAGCTGCACCAGAGTTATGTCTCTGTGACAGCAGAAGAGGCAGGGGGGATGAACGAAGACCCCGAGCGCGACCCATTGACCCGCTGGGTGCTCGGACAATTCAGTGAACAGCCCGGCATGCCGCTGGACCAAATGCTGGATGCGGCGATGGACCGGCGCTATTCCGCTCATCCCGAGGAGTCGTTTTTCACCGGCGGTGGCCTGCACACCTTCAGTAACTTTAAGCGTGAGGACAACGCTCGCAACCCGACGGTGCGGGAGGCGCTTAACGAGTCTATCAATCTGCCGTTTGTGCGCATGCTGCGCGACGTTATCAGCCATATCAGCCATCGTCAGTGGCAGGATTTGCAGGCGGTGATGCGAGACGACGGCGATCCGCGACGGCGCGAAGTATTGGCGCGCTTTGCTGATCGGGAAGGGACGCAGTTCTTGTCGCGCTTCTGGAGCAAATACGCTAATAAAAGCCCGGAAGCGCGCATAGATGCGTTTTTATCGGGCCTGCGGCTGACGCCGGTGCGACTTGCCGTGATTCATCGTTATTTGTATCCGTCAGCGGAACTGGAAACCTTCGGCGATTTCCTTGCTGCGCAATTGGGAGAAGCGTCAGACCACAAAACCCTGGAAAGGCTTTATGACCGCTATTCCCCTGATCGCTACAACCTACAGGATCTCGGCTATCTCGCTCGGGTGCACCCATTGGAATTGTGGCTGGTGGGTTATCTGGTGCAAAACGGCAACCCCAGTTTTGCCGAAGCAGTAGAAGCCAGCGCCACGCAACGCCAGGAAGTTTACCGCTGGCTCAGTCGCACTCGCGCTCGCAGCGCCCGCGACAGTCGAATACGCACCATGCTGGAGGTAGAGGCATTTGCCGAGCTGCATCGGCATTGGCGCCGACTCGGTTTTCCTTTCGAGCACCTAGTGCCATCACTGGCCACGGCATTGGGGAGCTCAGGGGATCGACCTGCCGCGCTGGCGGAGTTTATGGGCATCATCATGAACGGCGGCGAGCGCATCGCGCCGCGACGGATCAGCCGGATTGTATTTGCGGCAGAAACTCCCTACGAAACGCATCTGTCGCATCCGTCCGCTGCACCAGAATTGGTTATGAGTCCCGAAGTGGCCCTCACGTTGAAGCATGCGCTGGGTCAGGTGGTGACGCAAGGCACCGGTCGACGTCTGCGCGGTGCCTATAAACAGGCCGATGGTAACGAGCTGAATATGGGCGGAAAAACCGGCACCGGCGACAACCGCTTAGTGACCACGTCCGGCGGCCAGCGCGTTACCGGTAGGGCGTTGAGTCGCACTGCAACCTTGGTTTTCTATCTGGGGGATAACCATTTCGGTACGCTGACCGCGTTTGTGGCGGGTGATGTGGCAGGCCAACACCGTTTTACTTCCGCACTGCCAACGCAAGTGCTCAAAGGTATGGCGCCGATTTTGGAGCCTTATCTTCAACAGTCCGCCATTCTCGATGATCCTTTTCCTGTCGAACCTTGGCTGGAAAACGCATCGGAGAATGAACCTTCAGCAACCGAGGATATCCCAGTTGCTGTGCAACTAAGCGAAGCGTCAGCGGTGGAGCTATCCCCAGCGGCGACGCCGTCAGGAGCCGGTGAAGCCGGCTATTCCGACGATGCGGAATTCAGCGGCGACACATTAGAGGGCTTGATCCACTACAGCGAAGCGCCCAGCGGCTTTCCTTGCGAAGACTGCGTTGTGCCCCAGCTGGAGTGAGCAGCAAATTACAGCGGAGGAATTTTCCTTCGCTTCCTCTCGCAATTCTCGTTTGGCTATTGCGCATTCAAATATGATGCGCTCCCTTAATTAAGAAAAATTCCATTTATCCGTCACCACCATGACAGTGAAAAAAAATAAACTGGCAGAGCTGACTTCATGGCTGTTGGATAAATGTGTAACTTGGATCAAGTGAGGTTTTATGCTCCCGATTAACGCTATTAACACCACTGGCGCCGTGGATTACAAATCGAATAAAAGCCAAAAAACATCGCCAAATAATCTTTCCTCTGAACTCAAAAAGTCGCTGGAGAATAGTCGGAGGCAGTATTTACAGACGACCCGATCCCTCCTCGGTAGTGAGCCCAGCGCAGCGGCACTGTATAAACACATGGAATTCCTCCGAAAATCCCGCGACAGCTACCACTCACAATGCAAAAGGATAAAAAACAACACTGAAAAGCAGCAGATTGTTCTCGATGTCATTGCTTCAATTGATGAAGCTATTGCAAACGTATCGAAGTATATCGTTGTCCAGCTGAACGAAATGGATATACCCGGCGGCGCGGCATACGCCTACGGTCCGCGCGAAGGCGTCCATTACGATGTCCACACACCCGGGCGCGATCATTTTCAACTTGCACTGCCGCTGGTCCATGGGCGCCTTGTGCGTCAGATGGGCGACCTGATGTGCAGACCCTCACGCGAGTTCTGGGGGCTTAGAATCACTGACGATCCCCAACGCATAACCTGCTGGGCCTGTCTGAAATGGATGTTGAAAATATTGGAATCCCGACCGGAGGATAAGCAGAAAGTGCGGCAGTGACAATAACGTCGAAAATTTCCAAGTAATAAGTGGAGTTTTGCTTTCAATAAGTTTTCTGCGGGGGCTTGGCTCTGGCAGAACGGTATTTTCACTTTTCGTGCATATAGTGCGAACGAGGCTTCGTTCGCCACTTTTGCTTTGGTATTTGGTTAAGCAAGTATTTATCTCCTTATCCCTACATCTATCTGTTTCCATATCTCTGCTCACGCGTCTGTCGCGAAGGCAAGTCGCGGCAAACGCCTCTTGTACAAATCCGTTTATCGAGCGAGACTGGGGCGCTATTAAACACCTCTAGGACAACAACTCTATGCGCCCTAACACCCACTCAATTGTGATTGGATATATCGCCTGGATCTTCGGATTTATGGGTGCCCATCGCTTTTACTATGGCAAACGAGTCACTGGCACCATCTGGTTTTTTACGTTGGGATTACTGTTTATTGGCTGGATTATTGATCTGTTTTTAATCCCGGCGATGGACCGGGAGGCGGATATGCGTTACGAACCAGGGCAATATGACTACAGCCTTGCATGGATTCTGTTAACGTTTCTTGGGGTTTTCGGCGTCCATCGTATGTATTTGGGTAAATGGATTACCGGCATTCTTTATCTTTTGACGGGGGGCCTATTTTTTATTGGCTGGCTGTATGATTTGTGGACTCTGAATTCTCAGATTTCCGAGCGCAACCGGGAGACCGGGCGCTAAATATGTAATGGCGGCGCCCCGATGCGCCGCCATTTTTATTCATCCTTTCAATTGCGCAACCGCGCAGCTTGAGTTGCCAAGGTCGCACACTCTTCATCAAATTCTGGCGGCGCTCCGGAAACACCTATTCCGCCCAAAGATAGGCCGTCGCTGGAAAAAAGCGGTAATCCTCCCTGAACCGTGGCGATTTTGGGCGCGTTTGGAATTCCCCACTCTGCAGTTTTCACTGTGGCGGTACGATAGTAGGCGGCTGAGATTCCTTTCCAGCGGGCGATTTCTCCTACTGCTGGCGCGGCGCCGTCGGTTTGGGTAAAGCTCAATAAAATGCCTCCTTGATCATAGATTGCGATTGCAACGTCTTGTTTCGAGTTGCGTGCGTGATCCAAACATTTGGCGTTCATTTTTTGGATGTGGCTTAGTTGCAACGCGGACACTTTTGTTTCGGTATTTGCCGCAACGGAAAATGGAGCGAGCGTTGCGATCATAGCAACGACGTTTGCAACCATAGCAACAACAGCTAGACGACCTGATATTTTGGTTTTCATTTAATGCTCTCCAAGTGAAGTCAGCTTTTAAAGTTTTCGTTCTGCTGCAGCGGTAAGCCGTAACAGCTTTCCTGGTGAATCGGTGACCACATAAATTGCACCATCAGGTGCAATCGCGGGTTCGTACGGACGGCCTTCGAATCTCACGAGAATTTCTTCGTGCTGAACGCGCTCGCCATCAAGGGTCAGCAATCTCAACTGACGCTGGCCAAGAGCGGTAACCAGAATTTTGTTTTGCCAGAGCGGAAATTGCCGACCTTGATAAAAGGTCATGCCGGATACGCCGATGGAAGGTCGCCAATAAATCACCGGCTGCTCGACACCTTCCATGCGGGTGTGTGGAGTCAGGAGTGTGCCTTCGTAATTAATTCCATAAGTGACGTTCGGCCAGCCGTAATCACCACCGGGTTTGAGAATATTGAGTTCATCGCCACCGCGCGGTCCATGTTCGGTGGACCAGAGTCGTCCGGTCTCAGGATGGATGGCCAAGCCCTGTGGATTGCGGTGACCCAGGCTGAAGAGCGAAGGCAGCGCTTCAGGTTTGTTGCGAAATGGATTGTCAGCCGGAATGCGGCCGTCCGGATGCAAACGATGGAATTTGCCGAAAGGTTTGCTGGGTTCGCGCGCCTGTTCGTGTACACCGCGGTCACCCACTGACAAATACAAATACCCCTCACGGTCGAAGATCAGGCGGCCCGCGTAGTGCCAGAAGTGGTCGTTGTAGTGTTCGGGAGCGGCCTCAAAAACCACCTCTTGTTGTACCCATTGGTGATTTTTGATCTTGCCGCGTACCACGCGGGTCATGGCGAGCATCACGTCGGCTCTTGTGATATCCGGGACAGGATGGGCGTAGGAGAGAT
>JBQGED010000043.1:0-13538 GCA_052039425.1 Sphingobacterium griseoflavum
AAAGGACTTTGGTGGGTTATGCGAAATGCGGTTATTGCAGACTGGCCAGGGGTTTTACTGCGCCCCTGGTTGTCGAATCAATACATGCGTTGGAATTTGCGGTTTTCGCGTGACAGCTTCTTGGCGTGACGCTTAACGGCAGCAGCGGCTTTGCGCTTGCGAACTGAAGTGGGCTTTTCGTAAAACTCGCGACGACGGACTTCAGCCAGAACGCCGGCTTTTTCGCAGGAGCGCTTGAAACGGCGCAGGGCGACATCAAAGGGTTCGTTTTCTTTCAGTTTCACTGAAGGCATATATCTACCTGTTGGGTTTGGCTTTGGTTCGGCCATTTGGGCCAGACCGGACTTTTAGGGGCGTGGATTTTATACCCATCGGCTGCTCCTAGCAAGACCGTCGCTATCTTGCGGCGGTTCATCAGCGTCGGTGGAGCCTAAAAGATTTGGATGCCCACCGGCCTGTGGGTAATATTGCGGGGTTTTGCCATCCCGGTCGGTTGCCGCTGGGCCGAGATTGATATGAGAGCGTGTTATGCGGGTATTGGGTATAGAGACCTCCTGTGATGAAACTGGAGTTGCCATTTACGACACCGACCATGGCCTGTTGGCCCATAGGCTGTACAGCCAAGTCGCCCTGCACGCCGAATACGGTGGTGTGGTCCCGGAATTGGCTTCTCGCGATCACGTGCGCAAACTCTTGCCGCTGATCGAAGGGGTGATGCAGGCGGCGAACACCTCCCCGGAACATATTGATGCAGTGGCTTATACCGCTGGACCGGGGTTGATCGGCGCACTGCTGGTTGGTGCCTGTTTCGGCCGTAGTCTCGCTTACGCCTGGAGCGTCCCAGCGATCGGCGTACACCACATGGAAGGCCACTTGCTCGCGCCGCTGCTGGAATCAAGTCCCCCCGAATTTCCGTTTGTCGCTTTGTTGGTCTCCGGCGGTCACACCCAGTTGGTGGATGTGGAGGGCATAGGGCGTTACAAAATGCTTGGCGAATCCGTCGACGACGCGGCCGGCGAGGCTTTTGATAAAACCGCAAAGATGCTCGATCTGGATTACCCGGGCGGTCCGCTGGTGGCCAAGCTGGCCGAACGCGGCACCCCTGGACGTTTTGAATTTCCGCGGCCCATGACGGATCGGCCTGGGCTTAATTTCAGCTTCAGCGGCCTGAAAACCTTCACCTTGAATACTATTACGCAGCACGCGGGGCCGGACGGCCTGCCGGACGACCAGACCTGTGCCGATATCGCTTGGGCGTTTCAGGAGGCTGTGGTGGATACTCTGGTGATCAAATGTCGCCGCGCGCTAGAGCAGACCGGCAAACGCACCCTGGTTATTGCCGGCGGCGTGTCAGCCAACCGCCGCTTGCGGGAAAAACTTTCAGCCGGCCTGGAGAAAATTCGCGGCCAGGTATTTTACGCCCGCAATGAGTTTTGCACCGACAACGGCGCCATGATCGCTTTCGCCGGTGCTCAGCGCCTGCTGGCCGGTCAGCAGGAATCGCTGGAGGTCAGCGTATTTCCACGCTGGAATATGGAAAGTCTTTCACCCCTCTCTACGTGACTTCGCCGCTGCAGGACCTGCTCATGGATATAGTGTTTATCAACAATCTGCGCATCGACACCATCATCGGAATTTACGACTGGGAGCGCCAAGTGCGTCAGACGGTGAGTTTCGATTTAGAAATGGCGCACGACATTCGCAAAGCGGCGTCGACTGACGATATTCAATACGCGCTGAATTACAAAGCGGTCAGCAAGCGCTTGATTACCTTGGTGGAAAGTGCGCAATTTTTATTGATCGAAACGCTGGCGGAGGAAGCGGCTCGAGTAATCATGACGGAATTCAATGTGCCCTGGCTGCGTTTGACCTTATATAAACCGGGCGCCTTGCGCGGTGCGCAGAACGTGGGGGTGAAAATCGAAAGGGGCAGTCTTGCATGAAGGTGTTTCTGGGGCTTGGCAGCAATCAAGAACCTGAATTTCATATCGCGCGTGCATTGGATGCACTTTATTTGCAGTTTGGTGAGCTGCGTATTTCGCCTGTCTATGAAAGTGCCGCGGTGGGGTTTGATGGAGCGAATTTTCTAAATCTCGTAGTGACAATTGAAACTTCATTGTTGGTGAAGGATTTATTGCAAGCTCTGCGCACCATCGAAAATAACAACGGTCGCGATCGTTCGGCGCCGCGTTTTAGCGGCAGAACTCTGGATATCGATATTCTGCTTTATGGCGATGCCGTGGGCGAAGTGGACGGAGTGACCCTGCCGCGGCCGGAAATTCTGACTAACGCGTTTGTCTTGCGTCCGCTTGCCGATCTTGCGGCAGATTTGCGTCATCCGCAGAGTAATCAAACCTTTGGCGATTTATGGCGGGATTATGACAAAACCCGCCAGAGTTTGTGGCGGATTAAATTTGCTTGGGCACCGCTCGTTGCGGAGAAATAAATCACACTATTGTTGCAATGACCGGCCCCCATCCACCGCGATAATCTGCCCGGTGATATAGGGCGAATCCTGAATTAAAAATGTCACTGTGTCCGCAATCGCGTGAGCTCCACCAAGAGTGCCGAGCGGAATCTGCTCCAACTTATCGCGATTGACGACTTCCTCTCCGGCAGCATTTTCTGGCCATAAAATCGCACCCGGCGCTACCCCGTTGACGCGCACAAGCGGCGCCATTTCCAGGGCGAGACTTTTGGTGAGCATGGCA
Source organism: Sphingobacterium griseoflavum (assembly GCA_052039425.1). Taxonomy (GTDB): domain Bacteria; phylum Pseudomonadota; class Gammaproteobacteria; order Pseudomonadales; family Cellvibrionaceae; genus UBA5868. The sequence continues at coordinate 2,712 of JBQGED010000043.1, forward strand.
TTTCCTGCTTTGGCGACTGAATAAAACGTGTGGCGCGGCATCGGACGCACCGCAAAAATATCGCCAATATTAATGATGCAGCCTCGCTGCTGACTTAATTCCGTAAAAAGCGCCTGGCTGAGGAAAAATGGCGCTTTAAGATTGCTGCCGAGGAGATCGTCCCACTGCTCTTCGGTCGCTTCCGGAATAGGGGTTGGGAAAAATGTGGACGCGTTGTTTACCAGGGCATCCAATCTTCCCCATGCCGCTGCTGCAGCGCTGGCAAGATATTGGATATCCACCATTTTGTTGAGATCCGCCTGCACGACTTGCGCGCTGTGCGGGCGTTGCTGATTGAATTCTGTCGCGAGGGCTTCGGCTTGCGCCAGCGATCGGTTGCAGTGAATGACAAGTTTCCAATTATTTTGGTGGAGTGCGCGACAAATCGCGGCCCCAATGCGCCGCGCAGCACCGGTTACCAGGGCGACTTTATGCTGTGTGACTGACGTCATGGCTGGTTCTGTCTCTCCGTTTTGAATTTTTTGACTGCATTGACTCGCTCACGGTGCAATGCCTCTCCCAGAGCGGCACCGCTCAAACCTTTTTCCAATAAATCGGCGACACGCACCTGCGTGCAAGCGTGAAGTGCGCCGGCAAAATATTCCGCCTGGGGGTAATCGCGGTTTTCCAAACCGGTGCGGCCGCGTGCATCTGCTTCACAGCACCGGAGGAAATCGCGAAAGCGCTCCGGTCGTCGAAAAGCGTCCAGTTTTTCCAAAGTTTTTACCAGTGTCACCGGTTTTAATTCGAGGACGCGATGGCAGTGGGTGTGAAATTCTGCAACGGCTAGCGCAAGATCGCGCGCACTTTTAGGTGTCGCCAAACGCTGACAAACGGCGCGCACCAGCGGCATGCTGCGCCTTTCATGGTCGTGATGGCTCGGCCATTCCTCCGGTGGCGTGTCGCCTTTGCCTAGGTCGTGCACCAGCACGGCAAAACGCACGTCCACGGATGGACTCAAACGACAGGCCTGCTGCAGTGACATAAGTGTGTGCACGCCAGTGTCCACCTCCGGGTGGTATTCTGGCCGCTGCGGTACGCCGAATAGGTTGTCGACTTCAGGGAGAATACGCGCGAGGGCACCGCAATCGCGCAGGGTGGCAAAAAACACCTGAGGCGCTGCTTCTGCCAATGCGCGGCTCATTTCTTTCCAGACCCGTTCCGCCACCAAATGATCCACTTCGCCATTTGCAACCATGGTGCGCATGAGTTCGAGCGTTTCCGCAGCCACTATAAAACCCAAGTGGTGATAACGAGCGGCAAAGCGGGCGATGCGCAGGATGCGCACCGGATCTTCGGCAAAGGCGGGGGAGACATGGCGCAGCACGCGATCGCGCAAGTCGGCGGCTCCGCCAAAGAGGTCGATCAACTCGCCAGCGGAATTTTCCGCCATGGCATTGATGGTGAGATCGCGCCGGATCAGATCCTGCTCCAGGGTCACATCTTCCGCCGCATAAAATTGAAAGCCCGTGTAACCAGGACCGGTTTTGCGCTCGGTGCGGGCGAGGGCGTATTCCTCTTTGGTTTGCGGGTGCAGGAATACAGGAAAATCTTTGCCGACGGGTTGATAGCCAAGGTTAATCATCGCCTGCGGCGTTGCACCTACGACCACCCAGTCTTTTTCTGCGACCGGGTGTCCGAGTAATTTGTCGCGCACCGCGCCGCCGACCAAAAATATTTCCATGATTTGTGTTGACGCTCTAGGGAAGTTTCGCCACACTCTAGCGAATTCGCCGCTGTGTAATCAATTCTTCTCGTCGCGAATATTTCTCCTTTATCAATTTTTTATTTATGAACCAGCCAATTTCCATTTTGCATTTTGTTGCTCGCATCGCCGCGGCGAAAGCCGTGCGTCTGCTGGCACACGCAGTGTGGCATGTGATCCCGGTAAGAGGGCGGCTGATGGAGAAAGGCGGGTAGGGTAAACGATCCTGAATTTCCAAAAAGCCGCAGCCAAAACTGCGGCTTTTTTTATGCGCCGCGGAAGATGCTGAGAATTCTTTCAAGGAGCATGACATGCAAGTCGCCAGCGCATATTTATTGGTTGTTTTAATCTGGTCCACTACGCCTCTGGCGATTCATTGGAGCAATAGCAGCCTGTCCTTTATCAGCGCCATCACCGCGCGTATGGTGCTGGCAACTTTGCTGTGTTTTGGTCTGCTGAAAATATGTCGTCAGCCGCTCATCGTTCAGCGGCGCGATTGGTTGGTGTACGCCGCCAGTGCGCTGGGATTATTTCCCAATATGCTGCTGATTTATTGGGCCGCGCAGACAATCCCCTCCGGTCTTATGTCTGTCGTTATGGGAATTTATCCCTTCTTTGTCGGCATTTTTTCTATTTTTGTTTTGCAGGAAAATCCTTTTACACGCAGTCGCTTTGTTGCGTTGTTGCTGGCGCTGTTGGGGCTGTGGCTGGTGCAGCGCGAGCAGACGGTTGCCGGTGCGGATGCTTTTTGGGGAATTTCCGTCATAGTTCTGGTGTGTGCTATTTGGGGGTTCAGTTCTGTGACTGTAAAAAAGCTGGGTGCTGAAATTGAGCCTTTGCGTATGGGTACCGGCAGCCTTCTTGTATCTACCCCATTTTTTCTGTTGGCGTGGTTTGGCCTGGATAGAGAGCTTCCTGTGCTGATTGATCAAAAGTCTTTAATCGGAGTGGTGTATCTGGTGCTTGCGGGTTCCATCGTCGGGCACACTCTTTGGTTTTATGTTTTGCGCGTCTGCAAAGTTTCCAGTGTGTCGCTTATTACGTTAATCACCCCGGTGATGGCCCTGACTTGGGGAAGTCTGGCGGGTGAACACGTTTCCACCTTCACTCTATTGGGAGCTGGTGTGATTATTTTGGCACTTGCCCTTTATCAGGGATTTATCTTCCAGCTGTGGCGGGGGATCAGAAATTTGGTGAACGCAATGGCGCCTGAATTCACTCCGGCTGCGGTTGCCCGTCGACGCCGTTCCGATTGAGCGATAAAGTTAGCAAGCGAATCAACTATACTCGATGAACTGACGTGGATTGCCTAGCGTGTCGAGCGCCACGTCGTTTCGCTCGCCTTGCATTGCTGCCCGACAACCTACAACTGTTCGTCGAGGCCGCAGACGTTTTCGATCCCGGAAGGAAATCTCACAAGCGTGACTGATCTTGCGCGACAGCAGGCAATCCGCCTGTCCAATACCTTACTTGCCGCCGCTGGAGGCGTGGTGCTTTCCGCGGCGCTGATGTTTGGCTCGGCAAAAGGATACGTGGTTATTCCCGTCCTTTGGATGGTCATAGCTCTGGCATTTTTCTGGGGGGTCAATCTCGCCTTTATTCTGGCCATCCGCAGCGGTTACAACCTGCGTTTCAGCGATCCGGCTCTCAGTGTGCCACAGATGTATTGGGCGACCACCTGTGCCATGGCGGCCATCCCTATTTCAACGCATTTAGACCTTGTGCTTTATTTGATGGTGTTGATTACGGTGGTGTTCGGCATTTTCCGCGCCAGTGAGCGGCAGTTTAACGCGTTATGTGCCTACGTCATCTTAACCATGCTGGCGATGCACGGTTTGCGCGAACTGGTGATACCGGAATCCTTCACCTGGGACACATGGATGCAGTGGCTGGTCTTCAGTTTCTGCGCCGTCACTCTCACCCGTCTGTGTCAGGCGTTAGTAAAATTACGCAACCGTCTGCGTGAACAAAACCAGGAGCTCAAAGAGGCGCTGCAGGCAAAAAATTATTTTCTCGCCAATATGAGCCACGAAATCCGCACGCCCATGAATGGTGTTCTCGGCATGTTGGACATCGCTCTCAATACCGACTTGCCCCATGATGCGCGGCGCTACCTCGGCATTGCCCAATCCAGCGCCAATGCATTGTTGATCATCATCAACGACATTCTGGATTTTTCCAAAATGGAAGCGGGCAAGCTGCGCATTGAGCCAGTGGCGTTTGATCTCGAGCAATTGGTCAATGAGGTGGTTGCCGCCTTCAGTGCAAAAGCGGAGGCAAAAAAGCTCGAGTTGATTCTCGATATGGCCCCCGACACACCCTTGCAGATCAAGGCGGACCCGGTGCGCCTGCGCCAGGTGCTTAACAACCTGGTCGCCAATGCACTTAAATTCACCGAGCAGGGCGAAATAGTGGTGGCGGTGGAGCCGCGCAGGCTGGACGGGGGGCTGGAGCTGCTCTGGTCGGTGAAGGATTCCGGAATCGGCATCGCCAGGGAAAAACAGCTCGAGCTATTTGCCAGCTTTACCCAAGCGGACGCGTCGACCACGCGATTGTATGGCGGTACTGGACTTGGCCTCGCCATCTGCAAGCAGTTGTGCCAATTGATGGGCGGCAGTATTGGCGTTGAAAGTGAGCCAGGGCGCGGCAGCCGTTTCTTTTTCACCTTGCCTGTTGAGACGGCCGAAGCTGAAGTGGCAGGTACGCTCGATCCCTACGACCCCAATCTTCTGGCCGGTAAACGTATTCTGGTGGTGGACGACAATGCGACCAATCGCTTGGTGTTGCGCAAGCAGCTCGAACATCAGCGCGCGTATGTGGTGGAAGCGCAGGATGCCGCCAATGCTCTCGCCCGGTTGGAGGAAGATCCCGCTATCGACATCACCCTTTTGGACATGCAGATGCCCAAGGTCGATGGCGTGATGCTGGCACAGCAGATTCGCGAACGATGGACCGGACGAGAAATGATTTTGGTGCTGCTGAGTTCGGGTTTGCAGGAGATAGAGGCGGGTTTGCTGCGCTCCCTGGGTATCAGTGCCAGTTTATATAAACCAGTACCGCCACAGCGGCTGTTGCGTGCGCTGGTGCTCGCGTTGGGTAATCGCGGCAAGTTGGTGCAAACCGGATTACTGGATGTTGTTAATGACCAGTCTCTTGTCGGTGACGCCGTGTCCCGCGCTCCTCTGCCGGCGCAAAAGGTGAATCAGGAGGCCCGCCTGTTGCTGGTGGAAGACAACCGCACCAACCGCGATGTTGCAGAAGTGGCCCTGGAAACCCTCGGATATGAAACCCATATGGCGTTTGACGGACAGGAGGCAGTGACAGAAGTGATGCGAGCGTGGCAACAGCGGCAGCCGTACAAACTGGTGTTGATGGATTGCCAGATGCCGGTGCTGGACGGCTATGAAGCGACGCGCCGCATCCGTCAGTGGGAGGCGCACCATTCCCTTGAGCCGTTGATCATCATTGCGATGACCGCCAACGCCATGGCAGGTGACCGGGAAAAATGCCTCGAGGCGGGCATGAATGATTACATGAGCAAGCCCGTCCAATTGGAGGCTTTGCAAAGCAAACTCAACCAGTGGCTGCGCCCCGCGGGTGAGGTCCGCCGGGAAGAAATCAGACCTGCGCTATGGCCGGCGGAAACGTTGGTATGGGACCCGGGCACGCTGCTGAAACTCGTACGCCAGAAGGAGGAGCGGATGGTGAAACTGCTGCAATCCTTCCTTTCCAGTCTCGATGCGGTGGAGCGGGAAATTGTGCAAGCGTTGCACCGTGGCGATCGGTCATTTGCGGCGCGTCAGATTCACGGTCTCAAGGGCTCATCGGCAAACCTGGGCGCGAGAGCGTTGCCGGCGTTTTTGAACGATCTCGAGGCCACACTTGCGTCGGGCGGGCAAGTCAACGTGGAGCGGGAGGTGCAAAACCTGCAATCCCATCTCATCCGCTTGCGCAGCGCCATGCAGTCTTATCTGGACGTCAGTTACCGCCCGCCTGCCTGATCTGCGCGTAAGCCGCCAGCGCGGCTTGCCGCGCTTGATCGTGATCCACAATCGGCAACGGATAGGTTTCACCGAGCTTCACACCCGCCTGCTGCAGCACTGCCGGAGGTGCTGACCAGGGTTTGTGAATGTACTTGCTTGGCAACTTGGCCAGCTCCGGTACCCAGGCGCGTACGTAGGCGCCATCGCTGTCGAACTTTTCTCCCTGCAATACCGGATTGAAGATGCGGAAATAGGGCGCCGCATCCGCGCCGGACCCCGCCACCCACTGCCAGCTGGCGCTATTGTTGGCCAGATCCGCATCCACCAGCGTATCCCAAAACCAAGACGCCCCTTCGCGCCAGTGAATCCGCAAATGTTTACAAAGAAAAGACGCGACGATCATGCGCACCCGATTGTGCATCCAACCGGTATGCCAGAGCTCGCGCATGCCGGCATCCACGATCGGGTAACCAGTGGCGCCTCTCTGCCAAGCTCTTAGCGTGCCGGTATTTTTCACCCAGGGAAAATGTCCAAAGGCCGGTTTAAATGCCTGCTCGGAGATCTGCGGCCAGTGATGCAGCAGATAAAAACTGAATTCGCGCCAAATCAATTGGCGCAGAAAGGGCTCACCAATGCCGCTCGGGAAAATGCGACTGTGGCTGACGCTGTGCCAGATCGTGCGCGGGCTGATCTCGCCAAAATGTAAATGTGGAGATAGCCGCGAAGTGCCTTCTATCGCGGGCACATCGCGGTAAGTTGTATAACTCGGGATACAGTTTGTTATGGCGTTATCCAGCGCTTTATGTGCGCCGGCTTCACCGGGTTCCCAAGCGCTAAATCCTTGAGCCCAATCCGGTTTGGTTGGCAATAAATTCCAGTCCTGAACACGTTCTCCCGTCAACTTGCGAGATGACCAACGCGGTTCAAGCGTTTGCGGATTGGGCGGCAGGCTGAGCACTTTTAAACAATGTTTGTAATAGGGCGTAAACACCTGAAAAGGTTTGCCCTGTTGATTGAGAATCTGCTCAGGTTCCAGCAGCAATCGCCCCGCATAACGTTTGCACACGATGCCTTCATTTGCCAGAGTCTGAAAAACCTGCTGCTGGGTGGTGGCCAAGCTCGGCTCATAGGCGCGGCTGAAATACAACGCTTCGGCTTTGGACTGTGTGATCAATTTGCGCAAGCAGGACAATGTATCACCGCGCAGCAAAATCAATCGGCCGCCCTGACTTGCAATGTCGTCACTTAATTGCGTCAAGCTGTGATGTAGCCACCACTGGCTTGCGCGGCCTAAAAACCAGGGATCCTGCCGGTCGAGAATAAATACCGGCACCACCTGGTCGTATTGCCGCATGGCGGCGGCGAGACCAGGGAGATCCTGCAGACGCAAATCGAGAGTGAACCAAAATATCGCGGTTGTCATAGCGCTTCCGGAAATGCCGAAAGGCGTATTTTATATTGGGTGGCGGAAAAAAGATGTGCGGTGGCGAATGTGCGGCTGCCAGTGACAGCCGCTAAGTATCAATGGCTTTCCGCGCTCGGATCGGGGCAGTGAAAACTCTCCACAATTTCGTTATCACGCAGAGAGTGGAGATGAACATCAAACCCCCAAAGGCGGTGGATGTGCTTGAGCACTTCTTCTGCTGAGCCCTCATCCAACGGTTGTCGATTAAATTGCTGGTGGTGCAGAGTAATGGAACGATCGCCGCGGACATCAACTTCAAAGATCTGGATATTGGGTTCGCGATTACCAAGGTTGTATTGCGCAGACAGCGACTCACGTACAGCCTTGTAACCGTCGTCATCGTGAATAGCCGTCACATCTATGGTGGAATTGTGGTCATCATCCAGAATGCAAAACAGTTTCAGATCCCGCATTACCTTGGGTGACAGGAATTGCAGAATAAAACTCTCGTCTTTGAAATTACGCATGGCGAAATCAAGTGTTTCCACCCAGTTGCTGCCAGCGATTTCGGGGAACCAACGCTTATCTTCATCAGTGGGATTTTCACAGATGCGTTTGAGATCCGTGAAAATACTGTATCCAAGGGTGTAGGGATTAATGCCGTTGTAATAAGGGCTGTCGTAGGAAGGTTGGTAAATTACGCTAGTGTGCGATTGCATAAATTCCAACATAAAACCTTCTGTCACCAAGCCGCGATCATATAGGGTGTTGATCAGCTGGTAGTGCCAGAAGGTCGCCCAGCCCTCGTTCATCACCTGGGTCTGGCGCTGTGGGTAAAAATACTGCGCAATCTTGCGGACTATGCGCACGATTTCGCGCTGCCATGGTTCGAGCAATGGCGCTTTTTTCTCGATGAAATACAGCAGATTTTCTTGCGGCTCTTCGGGAAAGCGCGCGGCTTTCTTCTGCTTTTTGTCCTGATCATCTACCGGAATGGTGCGCCAGAGATCGTTGATTTGGCGTTGCAAATATTCCTCGCGCTCCTTCTGCCGCAATTGCTCTTCCTGAGTTGAAATGGGATAGGGGCGTTTATAGCGGTCGACGCCGTAATTCATGATGGCGTGACAGGAATCTAGAATCGCCTCCACAGATTCGACGCCGTATTTTTCCTCGCACTGGGCGATGTACTGTTTGGCAAAAACCAGGTAGTCGATAATGGAAGAGGCATCCGTCCAGGCGCGAAATAGATAATTGCCTTTGAAAAAGGAATTGTGACCGTAACACGCATGGGCAATGACCAATGCCTGCATCATCATGGTGTTTTCTTCCATGAGATACGCAATACAGGGATTGGAGTTGATGACGATTTCGTAAGCGAGCCCCATCTGCCCCCGGTTGTAGGACTGCTGAACGTTGAGAAATTGTTTGCCATAAGACCAGTGGCTATAGCCGATGGGCATGCCGACGGACGCGTAGGCGTCCATCATTTGTTCGGAACTGATGACTTCAATTTGGTTGGGATAAGTGTCCAAGCCATATTCTTCCGCAATCTGGCCGATTGCGCGGTCATAGGCCTGGACCAGCTCGAAACTCCACTCAGAAGTGGTGGATATCGGAGATGCTGCCCGTGTCATTTAGGCTACCTTTTTTTGGAACAGCTGGCGGAAGACCGGAAAAATATCGCTGGCGCTCACGAGCTGGCGCATCGCAAAGGTCTGCGGAAAATCCTCCAGAACTTTTTCGTAGGATGACCACAGTGCCTGGTGGTCCCGCGAGGTAATTTCGATATAAGAGAAATATTGCAATTTTGGCATCAGTCGCTCAGAAAGAACCTTGTAACAGATGGTGGAGTCGTCATTCCAGTTGTCGCCGTCCGAAGCTTGAGCGGCATAAATATTCCACTGCTCAGGTGGATAGCGCTCGCTGATGATTTCATCGGTTAGTTTTAATGCGCTGGATACTATGGTTCCGCCGGTTTCGCGACTGTAGAAAAATTCCTGCTCGTCCACTTCTTTCGCACTGGTGTGGTGGCGAATGAATACGACCTCGGTATGCTCGTAATTGCGTTGCAAAAACAGGAAAAGAAGAAGGAAGAAACGCTTAGCAATATCTTTAGTCGCCTGATCCATGGAGCCCGATACGTCCATAATGCAGAACATCACCGCGCGGGAGCGCGGCACGGGATGTTTGACGTGCAGGTTATATTTCAAATCAAAATCGTCCAGCCAGGGAACACGCTGAATTTTTTTACGCAGCTCGGAAATTTCCAATTGAATTTCATTAAGCTTCGCCAGCTCGTCCGGATGCTTCGCATTGGCCAATGCTTCGGCTTGTGCCTCCAGCTCTTTTAAACGTCTGCGCTTGCCACCTGTAAGGGCGATGCGGCGGGCGTTAGCGGCGCGCAGAGAGCGAACGATATTGATTTTCCCGGGTGTACCTTCGTTGGCAATTCCTGCCCGATGAAGTTTAAATTCGGTGTTGCCGGCGAGATGACGTTTGACAAGATTGGGCAGCGCCAAATCTTCAAACATAAAATTGAGGAATTCTTCCTGGGTGATATTGAAAGCGAAGTCATCCATGCCTTCGCCAGAATTACCCGCACCTTTGCCGTTGCCGGAGCCACCGCCGCCTTCAGGGCGTTTGATCTGGTCGCCCGTAACAAAGTCGCGATTACCGGGAAGTACCCGAACTTTTTTACCACCTTGGCCGTGATGGAAAGTCGGCTCACCTATATCTTTCGCGGGGATGCTGATTTTCTCGCCGCTGTGAATGTCGGTTATGGAGCGCTTATCGATAGCTTCAGATACCGCCTTTTTGATGTGCTGGCGATAGCGCTCCAGAAAGCGTTGCCGATTGACAGTGCTTTTGTTTTTGGAATTCAACCTGCGATCGACAATATAGGTCACTCGTGTCACCTCATGGGTTTATTGCGATTTGCGAACGCGTAAATACCATTCAGAGAGCAGTCGCACTTGTTTCTCTGTGTAACCGCGCTTGACCATGCGCGCGACGAAGTCCTCGTGTTTCTTTTGATCCTCTTTGGAGGATTTGGTGTTGAACGAGATAACCGGCAGCAGCTCTTCGGTGTTGGAGAACATTTTTTTCTCAATCACCGTACGCAACTTCTCGTAGCTGCTCCACAACGGATTTTTGCCATTGTTGTTGGCGCGGGCGCGTAACACAAAGTTCACGATCTCGTTGCGGAAATCTTTAGGATTGCTAATACCCGCCGGCTTTTCGATTTTCTCGAGCTCTTCGTTGAGAGCAGCGCGGTCCAGGATTTCGCCGGTCTCGGGATCGCGATACTCCTGATCCTGGATCCAGAAATCAGCGTAGGTGACATAGCGGTCGAAAATGTTCTGGCCATACTCAGCATAAGATTCCAGATAGGCAGTCTGGATTTCCTTGCCAATAAAGGACACATAACGGGGGGCGAGATACTCTTTGATGAATGCCAGATAACGCGTTGAGACTTCTTCTGGGAATTGCTCCTGTTCGATCTGCTGTTCCAACACGTAGAGCAGGTGCACCGGGTTGGCGGCAATTTCGGTCGGATCAAAGTTGAAAACTTTAGACAGAATCTTGAATGCGAAGCGCGTGGATAAGCCCACCATGCCTTCATCGACGCCGGCGCTGTCTTTATATTCCTGCAGCGATTTGGCTTTCGGATCCGTATCTTTCAGGCTCTCACCGTC
>JBQGED010000044.1:0-1627 GCA_052039425.1 Sphingobacterium griseoflavum
GATCTGGTCGCCCCGCACCAGATGCAGCACCATTTTCAAATAGGCTTGCGGATCACCCAAACCGTATATCGACGATACCGTGGCTACCACTATGGCATCGCGGCGCTCCATCAATGCCTTGGTCGCCGACAAGCGCATTTGTTCAATATGTTCGTTAATCGAGGAATCTTTTTCGATAAAAGTGTCCGACGACGGCACGTAGGCTTCCGGCTGGTAATAATCGTAATAGGAGACAAAATATTCCACTGCGTTATTGGGGAAAAACTCCTTGAATTCCCCATACAATTGCGCGGCAAGGGTTTTATTGTGGGCCATTACCAAAGTCGGCCGCTGCACCTGAGCAATTACATTCGCGACAGTGAAGGTTTTACCCGATCCCGTAACCCCCAGCAGCGTCTGGTGGGCAAGGCCCGCTTCGATGCCATTTACCAGCGCGGTAATCGCAGCTGGTTGATCACCGGCGGGAGCGTAGGCACATTTCACTTTAAATAAATCGCTCATAGACAAACCTTATTTCTGTTGCAGCAGAAAACAGCGGTGAATTTTGCTGTTGCGGGCAAAATCCTGATCAATTGTCTGCTCGGATATATCATCAATGGTAAAACCGTCCAGAGCATCAAAATCCAACTTAAAACTGCGCAAATTGGTGGAGAAATACAATTTCCCTCCCCGATTAAGCAACTCCATGCAGCGCTTGATCATCGCCACATGATCTCTTTGTACATCCAGCACACCTTCCATACGTTTGGAATTCGAAAACGTCGGCGGGTCCAGCATAATCAGATCAAATCCCTGCCGGCATTGCTGTAACCACTTCAAACAATCTGCCTGCACGAGTTGATGACGGTCGCTGTTGATGGCATTGAGATCAAAGTTGCGCTGCGCCCAGTCCAGGTAGGTATTTGACATATCCACGCTAACACTTTGGGCCGCGCCGCCCAGCGCCGCATGTACCGTGCCGCTAGCCGTATAACAAAATAAATTTAAAAAGCGCTTGCCACCTGCCTCGGTATATATGCGTTTGCGCAGTGGCCGGTGATCCAGAAATAAACCCGTATCCAGATAATCGTGCAAATTCACCCAGAACTTGCCCCGACCTTCATTGACCACAAAAAACTCGCGACTTTCATTTAATTTTTCGTACTGCTGCGTGCCTTTGTTGCGCTGGCGAGTTTTCACCGCAATATTTTTTTGCGGCACAGAGAAAACATGTGCAACAGCGGACAATAATTCCCGCAGGCGTCGCTGAGTGACATCCTCCGGAATCGTTTTGGGCGCGGCGTATTCCTGCACATGTATCCGACCATCGTATAAATCCACCGCGGCGGCGTATTCCGGCAAATCGGCGTCGTATACGCGATAGGCATTGGTCTCCGCAGTTTTTAGCCACGGGGTGAGCTTGCGCAGATTTTTTTTGATCCGGTTGGCGACCATCAAAGCGCCGTCGCTTAGATGCTCTTCCTGCACCGAATCCCGATCGCGCCGCAAGGTGGCCTGCTCTACTGAGAGCAGTTCATAGACATACAATTCGCAGGGAAGCGGCCCATTAAAGAACTTGTTTACCTTTTTCGGCCGCAACCGCATTTCCTTGGCAAGTTCCGGGTTGCCGGTAAATACTCCCAACATC
>JBQGED010000045.1:0-14267 GCA_052039425.1 Sphingobacterium griseoflavum
CTGCGGATGCAAAAAGGTAAGCGGGAAAGCGAGTACGTTCCGCCATGGCGCCGCTGGCGATGGTGGCCGCCGTGGCGGCGAACATGGTCTGAAATAATAAAAAGCTGTAGTCCCAAGACTCGCCGGAGTGCAAAGCAAAACCGGAAGTGCCGAACCAGCCCGTCGAATTGGCACCGAACATAAGGCCAAAACCCACCAGCCAGAAAAACATACTGCCGACACAGACGTCGGTGTAGTTTTTCATCACCACATTGATGCAGTTTTTGGTGCGGGATAGGCCGCTTTCCAACAATGCAAATCCGGCTTGCATGAAAAACACAAGGGCGGCGGCCATGGCGAGCCAGATAACGTCAATGGCTTCTTTATTTGGCAATTCTGCTTGAGCGAGCGCCGGCGCCACAGGAACCATAGTGGCGGCGAGTACCAGCGCGGACAGGCGGCGAGGGACATGCATAAATCTGTGATTTCCAACTCGGGTTGATAACGATCCATAAGCGCATCCAGCGTTGTCTTGCGCATGCGCCAAAACTAAGCAGCATCCAAGTTGTCTTGGCGGCATTCAGCAATCGATGTGCCATGGCGTAGCATGAGAGCGGACGCTAACGGCTATGGCCGCGTAAGTATTTAAAGTGAATAAGGCTGGCGCCGTGGATCGATGAAGGTTGACGCGTCATGCCAAGATTTAAAAGTAGTTATGCACTGACTTGGTGCTGCCATAGGGTTTCATTAGAGGGCAGAAGGAAACAGGCTTTAGTGCGTATATGCCATCCCAGGGAGCGCGATATTTAACGCTGCATTTATTCATTTTTGCATTTCAGATATGCACTTTTAGGCAATTGAGTCCCCATTGCCGAGTTCCTAGAATCTGTGTCCATCGTCATTTGCGGAATTGACACTCATCGCTAGGTGCGGGAGTTCAATATCGGAAGCTGCCGGAAATGACCGGGCCGGGATTGCTGTGATCAAAGCCGCTTGCGCGGCCATTTCAATTTTTCGGGTCACTCGACCAGCATCTTGTCTTCACTGTCTTTATCGGCCAGGACTTCGCCGGAAGCTTGCGGTTTTTTTTAATCATTGAGGGAAATTAAATGACAGTTATAAGAAAAAAGTTTTTCCAGGTCGCAGTTCTGCATACAGCGTTGGCGTTTTCCGCTGCCGTTTCTGCTGGAACTGTGGTGGTAAAGCCAGGTACCTATGTTGGCAATTCCGAGTTTGGCAGCGCCGTGGCGCGGCTGGGTAATTACACAGTTGTTGGAGCGTTTCAGGAAACCGTTGCAATCCCTGGAGAAGACATTCTCAATGGCGGATCGGACGGGCAGGGAGTTGTTTATCTTTTCAATGGAACCAATACCAATCCTGAACGCCGTTACCAGTTTGCCGGCAACAATCATTTTTATAAAAGGGCAGGGGCCAAGGTAGCACTGTCGAATAAATGGCTGGCGTTTGGAGCATCGGAAGCGGCGGGAAGCAATACCGATAAAAAGTCGGCAGTTTATATCGTCGGCAAAGTCAATTCCCAATGGCCGCAATGTCCTACGCTCAACGGCATATTGACGTGCGATAGCTTAGTTAAGGTGAATGGCAGTGCTGGCAGCGAACCCATAATCAAAATTGAATTTCCGGGATACGTTCACTCCGCCGATATAAGTTTGGCAATTTCAGATGACTATTTGGTCATGGCGGATCAGGCTACAAGTCAAGTTTTTATCTACCGCTACGATGTGGCTCAAGCCCGTTGGAACCAGGAATTCGCAACACCCGCAGATACTTCTGGAAATCGCTTAGGCGCTAGTGTTGCGATAGATGGAGATCGGGTCGCCGTTGCCGCACCAGGTTTTGCGCTTACGAACGGTATCGTCTATGTCTATAAACGGAATGCTTCAGGCGTTTGGAATATATCCGGCGCGGCCGACGGAAATGTATTTGGACGTAACTTCGGTCATAAACTGGATATGCACAGCGGCAATTTGGTTATTGCGTCCGGCGATTCCAATGGTGAACACGGGTTAACATTTTTCCGCATTAACGCCAATGGTGGATTCTTCGGGCAATCCAGGATAGAGGTTGATCAAAACATCTATCAGCTCGCTGTGAACGGAGATACGGTTGCCTATACCCGGAATGTTCTCGAAGAACCGTTGAATATTCTTAAGCGCAACACCACCACAAATGAGTGGGGCAAAACGACGACACTTAATCGATATCTTTATTTGAATCCACAGAACGGAAGTTTGGCGTATTCCGCGACGGATCCTATTGATCTCTCCGGAGACGATCTTGTGCTCGGTTGGCGAGCTTATAACAATAACGGCGGTGCGTTTATCCATGAGAAAGTCAGTCAAATTGACCCATGCAAATCAACTCGCAATTTGGTCAGCAATTGCTCGTTCGACAACAACAGTGGCAACGGCTGGCAATTCCTCAACCATATGGGCGCGTCTTCCTGGGCGGATTACAATGGCAGCCAATTAAAAGCCACAATTTACAATCCAGGTTCCGTGCATTGGCATATTCAGGCGCGCACGGCGATTAATTTGAGCGAAGGTGGCGTTTATCAATTGCGTTTCCGCGCTAAGGCAGACAATTATCGCAGCGTCACAGCCAATATCGGCCACAACGGTAATCAGGATAATAATTGGGTGAGTTACGGGCAGACCTCATTTAATGTCGGGCCGCAGTGGACAGAATATTCTTATGAATTCTACGGTGTGCCGTCGGATGCCAATGCGTTTCTGGATTTTAATTTGGGCAATGCCGGCACATCTGCTATCACTATCGACGGAGTCAGTTTGACTTCCCTGGATATCTAACTTGTAAAAAACCGCTCTCACAGGTGCAATAAGAAAACCCGGCTTCCGCCGGGTTTTCTTTTTCTATTTTTCTTTCCGTGTATTTAAATTTCCGCTTTGTTTGTACCCAGTTCCCGCTCCAGCTGTTGCTGTTTTGCCTGCGGTGAACCGGCGAAGCGCGCCAGCAGTTGATAGGCGATGGGCACCACGAAAAGGGTGAAAATAGTCGCCACTATAACGCCGGCAAATAGTGTGACGCCGAGGACGGTGCGGGTTTCGGAACCGGCACCCGACGAGATAAACAGCGGTACCGAACCTGCGAGGGTAGTAATACTGGTCATGATGATCGGGCGCAGGCGGATTTTTGCGGCTTCCACTATGGCCGTGTGCACATCGCGGCCTTCATCGCGCAATTGATTGGCGAACTCGACAATTAAAATGCCGTTCTTCGCCGCCAGTCCGATCAACATGATCAGTCCGATTTGGCTGTATAAATTCAAGCTGTTGCCGGTGAGCCAAAGGCCGAGCAAGCCTCCCGCCATGGCTAAAGGCACGGTGAGCGTAATAATTAACGGGCTGATATAGCTTTCAAACTGCGCCGCTAATACCAGAAACATCACCAGAATACCGAGGCCGAACATCATGATGCTGGCATCACCTGAATATTTAAAATCCCGCGAGCGCCCTTTGTAGTCGACCACTGCGTAATCCGGCAGGTTTTCGCGCACCAGTTGCTCCAGATAATTTAATGCGGTGCCCAAGGGCAGGTGATCTTCCAAGTCGGCATTGATGGTAATGGCGCGGGTGCGGTTGTAGCGGTTAAGGCTTTGCGCGGTTGCTTGTTCCTGGAATGTCACCAGATTGGCGAGCGGAATCAGCGCCCCCGAGCGCTCGGAGCGCACATAAATATTGGTCAGATCCTGCGGGCTGCTTTGCATATCCCGGCGGCCTTCCACCAGCACGTCATACTCCTCACCATTTTCGATATAGGTCGTCACCCGGCGGGAGGCGAGCATGGATTCCAGGGTGCGGCCGATATTTTGAACGGAGACACCCAGTTCTGCGGCGCGGTCGTAGTCGATCACCACGCGCACTTGGGGATTGTTTTCCTTGTAATCCGAATCCAGCGCGAGAAAACCCGGATTGTTTTGGTTGATCTTGCTGAACAGCAGGTCTCGCCATTCCGCCATTTCTTCATAAGTGCCGCCGCCGATCACAAATTCCACCGGCTTGCTCATGCGTCCACCAATGCCTTGGCGCATGACGGGAAAAGCGGTGACACCCGGCAGATCGGCGAGCTTGCCGCGCACTTCCTCAATAATGGTCCACGCAGAACGACGTTCGTCCCAAGGGCTCAACACCGCGATAATCATGCCGCTGTTGAAGGAGGCGGTGCTGCCGAAGGTTCGCGGCGTGCGCACGAGCAGGCGTTGAATTTCACCGGCCTCGACAAAGGGCATCATGCGGCGTTCGATTTCATCCATGTATTCCTTCATGTAGGAATAGCTTGCGCCTTGCGGTCCATCGATCATGACGAAGAAAGTACCGCGGTCTTCTTTGGGAACGTACTCCGCAGGAATTTTCTGGAACAACCAATAGGAAAAACCCATCAGGGCGACAAAAGCACCGATGATCCACAGTGGGCGCGCGAGGAAAAACCCAAGCCAGTTTTGATAGCGGCGGCTGAAGCTTTGGAAAAACCGGTCGATGCCGGCGACTATGCCGGTTTCCTTGGTATGGGGTTTGAGAAACATGGCCGCCATAACGGGAGATAAAGTGAGCGCGACCAGGCTCGAGAAAAATACCGCGGCGCTCATGGTGAGGGCGAATTCGGAAAACAGTCGGCCGACGTCGCCTTCCAGCATGGCAATGGGGGCAAATACCGCGATCAGCACGGCGGTGGTGGCGATGACGGCGAAGCCCACTTGCCGCGTGCCGCGATAAGCTGCCACTAGAGCGGATTCGCCATATTCATCCATGCGGCGATGGATGTTTTCCAGCACGACAATCGCATCGTCCACTACCAGTCCTATGGCGAGCACCAAGGCCAGCAGGGTGAGCAGGTTTACCGTAAAACCCATGATCAACAGGACGATAAAAGTGGCAATCACCGATACGGGTACGGTGACGGCGGGCACGAGGGTGGCGCGCACGCTGCCGAGAAACAGATAGATCACCAGGATCACCAGACCGATGGCGATGGCTAGGGTCCAATAAACCTCGCTGATGGACTCCTCAATAAACACAGAGGAATCGAAACTCTGTTTGATTTCCATACCCTGGGGCAGAGTGGGGTTGATTCTCGCGGCGATCTCCTTGGCAGCGCGGGCGACATCAATTGTGTTGGCCGTGGATTGTTTGGTGATGCCGAGGCCTACCATTGGCTGGCCGTTGCCGCGGTAATCCAGGCGGTATTCCGTGGTGCCTTTGACCACGGTGGCGACATCGCCAAGACGCACCAAGTGGCCATCCTTACCTCGTTTAAGCACCAGTTGACTGAAGCTGTCCGGATCGACGAACACTCGATCGAGGCGAACGCTGAGCTGCTGTTGACGCGACTCGATGCTGCCCGCAGGCAATTCCACGTTTTCCGCGCGCAGCGCCTGTTCGATATCTCCCACGGTGAGTTCGTGGGCAGCCAGTTGCACCCGGTCCACCCAGATGCGCATGGCGTAGCTCTGCCCGCCGCCGATGCGAATCTGCGCCACACCATTGATGACGGAAAACCGGTCGACCAGATAGCGTTCAGCGTAATCGGTGAGCTGCGGAGTGGTCATTTTGTCGCTGGTGAGATTCAGCCACATGATCACGTCTTCGTTGGCGTCCACCTTGGCCACGTCTGGCAGATTGGCTTCATCCGGCAGACTGTCGAGCACCCGCGATACCCGGTCGCGCACGTCGTTGGCAGCGGCATCTATGTCACGCGACACGTCGAATTCGATGGTGATTTCCGAGCGACCGTCCTGGCTCGACGATTGGACAAAACGGATGCCTTCGATACCGGAAATCCGGTCTTCGATGATCTCGGTGATGCGGGTTTCCACCACACTGGCGGCGGCGCCGGGATAATCGGTGCGTACGGATACCACGGGGGCATCTATGTCCGGATATTCGCGCAGCGGTAAGCGCTGAAACGCGAGCACACCAAACGCGATCAGCAGGAGCGAAATAACTGAGGCGAATACCGGCCTCTTAATGCAGACGTCGGAAATAATCATGGCGTGTTCCTGACATCTTCAATGCGCGACAGCAGGTCGGCCAAGCTTTCCGCGCCTTTCTGTTCCGCCATCAAGCTCACCGGGAAACCATCGCGCAGTCGCAAAACTCCGTGGGTAACCACCTGATCTCCGGGGCTGAGCCCTGCGGTAATTACAATGGTACCGGGGCGGCGCGGCCCGGTTTTGACCTCGTGCTTGGTCACCGTTAAAGGCTCGCTGTCGCGATTGATGCGATAAACGAAGCTGCGGTAGCCCTCTTGCAACAGAGCCTCTTCCGGCAGCATCAAGCTCATGGTCTCGGCCATCTGCAGATTCACCGTCATCAGCATGCCGGGGCGCAGAACGCGTTCAGGATTGTTGATCAGGGCGCGGACGGTGATTGAGCGGGTGATGGGATCGATGCGGGAGTCGATGGCACTGACGCGTCCGGCGAATTCACCGGTGCGTTCACGGGTTCTTGCGACTACGGTCAGGCCCGGCTGCACTGTGTTGAGAAATACCGCGGGAATGGAGATATCCAGCTTCATGACGCTGTCATCGTCCAGGGTGGTGAGCTGGGTGCCCGGGGTCACCAGCGTACCGGCGCTGATATTGCGCAGGCCCACCATACCGTCGAAAGGTGCAACGATAAGGCGGTCGGCCAGGCGCGACTCGGTTGCTTTTAATTGCGCTTGTGCGAAGTCATAGGCTTGGCGGCGCTCATCCAGCAATGCAGCCGTGGCGAGATTGGTGGCTGCCAGGGATTTCACTCGTTCATATTGGCGCTGGGCTTCAGCGGCGGCGGTGCGCGCCTGCTGCAGCAGGGCATGCTCTTCATCATCGATGATTTCGACTAGTACATCGCCTTTTTTGACGCGTTGGCTGTCTTCAAAATGTACCGCGCGGACTGTGTCGGTCACCGTCGCCGAAAGCACTACAGCTTCATTTGCCCGGAGCGTGCCGAGTGCTTCAATACCGTCGGCGAACGGCTCCAGTTGCAGAGTTTTATAAATGACCGGGACCGCAGGGCGAGATGTCGCCCAAACGCTCAGCGCAAAGGTCATCGAAGTCAACAGCAGAGCAATACGTGGGAGCATGAAAATACTTCTCCGTAAAAGATGTCGGTTCCAGATGGCGATGGCATCAGGAGATACAGTGCGGCCGGCGCGCTCTAATCAGCGCAACTAGGCTGCGGGTTTGACCGGGTTTATCTTTAGGGCGCCGGGTGAATACGCATGGACTGTCCGCTGGGATCAGTTTGATCGCAACAAACGAACTCGGTTGTAACAAGTGGGCCGTTAGGCGATCTGGCCGGTGGTGCGTACGCGACGGCTGGCTTTCGGTGTTTGATTGCTGCGCGCAGCGAGATGCTTTTGAATCCGCGCATCGATGATATTTTTTAATGCAATCAGCAGCCCAGCGACCAGAAATGCGCCCGGCGGCAATATGGCGACCAGGAAACCGCGGTAGTTTTCGCCAAACACATTGATCTGCCAGCTGCGCGCGCCTTCGCCAAATAGCAGGTGCATATTGGCAAGCCAAGTGCCACTGCCAATGATTTCCCGGATCGATCCAATGGCGAGCAGCACCAGGAGAAAACCAGCGCCCATCATCACCCCGTCCGCGACTGCCGGTAGAGGCGAGTTTTTGCTGGCAAAGGCATCTGCGCGGCCGAGGATGACGCAGTTGGTTACGATCAACGGAATGAAAATGCCCAATATCTGGTACAGCTCATAGGTAAATGCCTGCATCAGGAGCTCAGTGCAGGTGGTGAAGGCGGCGATAATCATCACAAACGCCGGCAAACGCACAGCGTCACTTACCGCGTTACGGATCAATGAAACGGCGAGATTCGACCCAGCTAATACCAACAGGGTGGCAAACCCTAATCCCAGCGCGTTGACCACGGAGCCTGTGACAGCGAGCAGCGGGCACAGGCCGAGCAATTGCACCAGTCCCGGGTTGTTTTTCCACAGCCCTTGTAGGGCGATCTCGCGATAATCCGGCTGACTCATGGTTGGTCTCTGTTAAGGCGCAATTTCCGGGTTGGTCCGGATTTGTTGCAAAAGTTCTTCTCGATGATCCTGCACGTACTGCAAAACTCGTTTGGTTTGAGCCACTACCGCTCGCGGCGTGATGGTGGCGCCGGCAAATTGGTCGAAGTCACCGCCGTCTTTTTTAACGGCCCAGTTTTCAGCACCCGGATTGCTCAGGGATTTGCCATCAAAGGCTAGAATCCATGCGCTTTTGGCCAATTCAATTTTGTCGCCCAGGCCGGGGGTTTCACCGTGTCGCAACACGCGCACACCGGCAACCGTGCCGTCCAGGTTGACGCCGATCAGCAGCTTGATGGCGCCGCTGTATCCGTCAGGGGCAGTGCTCGGCACGATCAAGGCGACGGGTTCACCGTCCTGCCGCGCCACATGGATCAGCGCGGGCTGGTCCATATGCAGTGCTGCTGCGTCCTCCGCCGGTACCACTAGGGTATCGGCGAGCAAATCATTGTTGTGCCGCGTTGGCGGCACTACTTCGAACAACGCCTTTTGCGCGGCGCGGCGTTCGGCATCGGTGATGCGTCCCGCGGTGGCCTGAAACGTAAGCGCGATCAGGCCGGCAGTAAGAGCGGCAAAGCCGGCAAGTATCGCGCTGTTTTTACGGATGGATTGACCCAGCATGCGTCACTCCACCTTCTTCGCTGTTGCGCGCGGGGCTTTGCTGTGCCCATAGGTGCGCGGCACTGTGTAGTAATCAATAAACGGCGCGGCGAAATTCATCAGCAACACCGCGAAGGCCACTGCATCTGGATAGTTACCCCAAGTGCGAATGACAAACACCAGAATCCCGACACCCGCGCCGTAAATCAGCCGGCCTTTGTTGCTTACCGCCGAGGCCACCGGGTCGGTCACAATAAAAAACGCGCCTAACATGGTCGCCCCGGACAGCCAGTGAAAAATGGGTGAACCGGCGCTGTTGGAGCTGCCGCTGTCATAAAATGCAATCGCCAGCACGCCCAGGGAGGTGAGCATGGCCACAGGCGCGTGCCACGTAAAAATTCGCTTGTACAGCAGGTAGGCACCGCCCAATAGGAAGCCGATGTTCACCCACTCCCAGCCATTGCCCGCCCAGCGGCCGCTATTGAAGACGACATTGCTGCTGTACAGATCCGCCATGGTCTGACCTGCACTTTGACGCAACGCATCGAGCGGCGTGGCGGAGCTGTAGCCGTCGAGGTCGGCTGAGCCAAATACCTTGGTGAGGGCGTCGCTAAAGTTAGGCAGTGTTTGACCATCGGCTAACGCGCCGACCGGCGTAGCCCACTGACTCATTTCCAAAGGAAAGGAAATCAGCAGTACTACATAGCCGATCATGGCTGGGTTGAACGGGTTATAGCCGAGACCGCCGTACAAGTGCTTGGCGACGACAATTGCAAAGAATATGCCTACCACTACCACCCACCAGGGACAGTAGGGCGGAAGCGCCAGCCCAAGCAGCACGGCAGTCACCAGGGCGCTGTAATCGCGCAGGTAAAACATCACCGGTCGATGCCGCAATTTCAGCACGGCTGCTTCAAACACCACAGCTGCTGTACAGGCGAGCAACAGATTCAACAGCGTGCCCGGGCCGAAATAGATAGTTAGTGCCGCAAGGCCGGGTAGGGTGGCGAGCAGCACTTGGCGCATCACACCGGCGGTGGTGTTGGCGCTGTGGGCGTGGGGGGAGGTGACGCGGATAAACGACATGATCAGGACCGCAGAAGGGGGGTAAGGTTGGCCATCATTTCTCCTGTTCCAAGTCGGCCAATTTGGTTTCCAGCTTTTCCAGTCCAGCGCGCAGAGCGTCCACGTGCTCACTGCCGCTGGCTTCAGCTTCCTCCAGCTTGGCGCGGGCTTTGTCTACCCGAATGCGCAGGGATTGCACCTGCTCCGCGTGTTTCTCCTGCGGAGACATAGTCGCGCTGGCCGCCGCTTTCGCTTGAGCTCGTGCAATAGCCGCTGCCGCGGGGTCATTTGGGACGGCATTGGCAATGGATTGCGGTTGTTTTTCCAGCTCGGCGAGTTCTGCCTGAGCTTCTGCGAGCTTAACGCGAAGTTTTTCCACGCCTTGGGTGAAGGCGGCAAGGGTGGGTTTTCCCTCACGTTCGGCTTCTTCCATTTTTTCTACGGCAACGGCGAGGCGTTTTTCGATAGTTGTTACCGCGTTTCTTTGGGCTTCGAGCGGTGAAGCCTGAACCTTTTGGGCAACATTCTGCAGGCGCTGCTCAAGGGGCAGACTGACACCGCGCTCCAAGTCATCCAGCTTTTTGCGTGCATCTTCGAGCTTCAATTCCGCTTGGCGAAGTTGCGCGGTAAGAGCATCGCGGCGGGCGGCATCGTCACACCCCGTGATTTGCTGTTGCAGGTGCTGCACCCGGCTCTGCGCGCTTTCCAGCTGGCGCGCCAGTTTTTTGTTTTGCGTATCCGTGTCTTCCGGCGCTGCCTGCGCTTTTTCCTGGGCGCTTGCTACCGCATTGACGGTAACTACAACAGGCTTCTGTTCTTCCAGACGGGATTTCACTTCTTCTGCGGCTTTTTTGCGGGCCAGACGTTTGGCTTCTTTCTCTGCCTCGGCTTTGGCAATGCGTTCTTTACGCTGTTCAAAACGCTCGCGGGCGCGATCGGCTTTTTGTTTTTCAGCGTCTATACGGCGAATGGTGGTTTTTGCCGCGCGGTAATACTGCACCAGGGGAATTGCGCTTGGGCAGACGAAAGAGCAGGCGCCGCATTCGATGCAGTCAAACAGGTTGTGATTCTGCAGACGCTGGTGATCCTCCGCCTGGGCGTACCAATACAGCTGCTGAGGCAGCAGGCTCGCCGGGCAGGCTTCCGCGCACATGCCGCAGCGGATACAGGCCTGAGCTGGGGGTGCGGGGGGCATTTCCGCGTGACTCGGCGCCATGATGCAGTTGGTGGTTTTCACCACGGGTACCTGCGGGTCTTCGATGCTGTAGCCCATCATCGGGCCCCCGATAATGACGCGGGCGCAGCGGCTGGCGGCGAAGCCGTGTTGTTCCAAGACATGGGCAACCGGAGTGCCGATGGGAACAAGGATATTGCGTTGCACGCCGAGGGCTTCTCCGACGACGGTGGTAATGCGTTCGATCAAGGGTTCGCCGTGGCGCACGGCGCGCCAGGCCGCATAGGCGGTGCCGACGTTTTGCACTAGCACGCCGATTTGCGCCGGGATCTTGCCGCTCGGGACTTCTTTGCCAGTGAGAATCTGGATCAGCTGCTTCTCGCCACCGGAAGGATATTTGGTCGGGAACACCACCACTTCCACCGGCGTGCCTTGGGCGGCCTTCTGCATCGCCGCTATGGCTTCGGGTTTGTTGTCCTCGATACCCACCAGAATTTCTTTGGGGGTGCCGACAATACGGGCCAGCAGCAGCGCGCCTTGAACGACTTCGCCCGCGTACACCCGCATCAGCATGTCATCGGCGGTGATATAGGGCTCGCATTCCGTGCCGTTGAGAATCAAGGTTTCCACCCGGTCGGTAGAGCGGGGGTTGAGTTTGACCGCGGTGGGAAATCCAGCACCGCCCATACCCGCCAAGCCGGCGGCGCGGATTTTTTCTACCAGGGCAACGTGATCGAGGCTGGCGGGATCTTCACAGGGCTGCAATGTCGTCCAGCGATCTTCACCATCCGGGCGCAGCACAATACAGGGTGCGCTCAAGCCAGAGGGGTGGGCGATGGGACGGTCTTCGATCGCGATGATTTCCCCGGAGGTCGGCGCGTGAATGCTGGCGCTGAAAATTCCCTGGGCGTCGGCGATCAATTGGCCTTTCAAGACTCTTTGACCGATCTGTACCGCAGGGACAGCAGGATTGCCGATGTGCTGATTGAGGGGCAGCACCAACTCGGGAGCTAAAAGAATAGTCGCCAACGGATTACGCAGCGACTGATGTTTATTTTCCGGCGGATGCACGCCGCCGTGGATATCCCAGATTTGTCTCATGCGGCGTGATCCTGCGGGGCAGGCTTATCTGTGGCGATGATATGTGGGCCTTTGGCTGGCTTGGGCATTTGCCAGCCCCAATCCTTGACGGTGGTCGCTATGGGAAGCATATCGATACAGTCCACCGGGCAGGGCTCGACGCACAGGTCGCAGCCGGTGCATTCATCGGCAATCACCGTGTGCATCTGCTTGGCGGCACCAACGATGGCGTCCACGGGGCAGGCCTGCAAGCACTTGGTGCAGCCAATACATTCGTCTTCGCGGATAAAGGCCACTTTTTTCACATCGGCGTCCGCGCCTTCCTCGGCATCAAGGGCGGGGGCGGAGACACCGAGTAGATCGGCGAGGTTGTTTACTGTTGTTTGGCCGCCGGGCGGGCACTTATTAATAGCATCGCCATTGGCGATGGCCTCGGCGTAGGGACGACAACCAGGATAGCCACACTGGCCGCACTGAGTCTGCGGCAGTAATTCGTCGATGCGCTCCACCAGCGGGTCGCCTTCGACCTTGAATTTCACTGCGGCAAAACCGAGCACTGCGCCAAAAAACACCGACAGTCCGCCGAGAGCGACGAGTGCGGAGATGATTGGGTAGGTCAGCAGCAGATCGATCATTGGCTTACACCAGTCCAGCAAAGCCCATAAAGGCGAGGGACATAAGTCCGGCGGTAATCATGCCCACAGCGGCGCCTTTGAATGGTACCGGCACATCCGCCGCCGCCAACCGCTCCCGCAGGGCGGAAAAGAGCACCAGCACCAGACTGAAACCTACTGCCGCGCCAAAGCCGTAGAGCGCGGATTGGGTGAAGCTGTGAGCTTTGTTAGTGTTCTGCAGCGCCACGCCTAGCACTGCACAATTGGTGGTGATCAGAGGCAAAAACACGCCGAGGACGCGATAGAGGAGGGGGCTGGTTTTTTCGATAAACATTTTGGCGAACTGCACCACGGCGGCAATAACCAAAATAAAGGAGATTGTGCGTAGAAATGTCAGCCCGAGAGGGGTGAGCAGCCAGGCATGCACCATATAACTACAGATGCTGGCGAGCGTCAGGACGAATGTGGTGGCTGCGCCCATGCCGATGGCGCTTTCCAGCTTATTGGAGACACCCATAAACGGGCACAGCCCTAAAAACTGGACCAATACAAAATTGTTCACCAGTACGGTGCTAAGCAGGATAACGAAGAATTCCATAGACCTTTACATAGGTACGCTTGCAAGCGGGCGCAGTTAACCGCATTCCCAGTAAAAATAAAAGCGGTCTTTACGGATATGAACGACCGGTTTTGCCGCTGACGGAATCTGAGCGGGGACGGTTGTTAAAACTTTTGGCTATAAATACCTAACTATTAATCATTTGGAAATCTTGCGATAACGCTGCTAGCCTGCGCCACCCTGTTGCGTTTTCAACAGGTGTTGTGGTGTTTTCAACAGTTGCGGCGGATATATGGATCTGGAAATTGGCTACGTGGTGGCCGGCTTGTTGGTAGGTTTTGTGGTGGGCGTGACCGGTGTGGGTGGGGGCTCATTGATGACGCCGATCCTGCTGTATTTTGGGGTGCCCCCGGCCAGCGCAGTAGGCACGGATTTGTTATATGCCGCCGTGACCAAAGCGGGTGGTGTACACGTACACCATAAGAAGGGAAATATAGACTGGCGTATCACCGGTGCTCTTGCTTTGGGAAGTTTGCCCGCGGCGGCTCTGACGCTGTGGTTGCTGCACAGCATGAGCATGGAAACCGATCGTATGAACGCGCTGATCCGCACCACCTTGGGTTATGCGCTGATCTTCACCGCCGTGGCCATTCTCTTCAAACGCCAGCTGATGGACTACGGCCGCCGCAACGACAGCTGGTTCACCCGTATGAACCCCGGGCAGCAGCTCTACGCCACCGTCGTGACCGGGGTTGTGCTAGGTGCGGTGGTGACCATCACTTCGATTGGCGCCGGCGCCCTCGGCACAGTCGCGTTGTTTCTGCTCTACCCGTTGCTGCCGACGGTACGGTTGGTCGGAACGGAGATCGCCCACGCCGTCCCCTTGACCCTCGTCGCCGGTATGGGCCACGCGGGTCTCGGCAATGTTGACTGGCCGCTGCTGGCCAATCTGCTGATTGGTTCGCTGCCTGGAATTTATATCGGCAGCCATCTGGCTAACCGCGTTGCTGACCACTATCTGCGGCCAGCACTCGCGATCATGTTGATTTTTGTGGGAACAAAATTAGTGCTTTAGCGCGAGTTTGAGCAGAAACAAAAGGGGCCGCGGCCCCTTTTTTGTTTCTGCTCAGCCGGC
>JBQGED010000046.1:0-9116 GCA_052039425.1 Sphingobacterium griseoflavum
TCCAGATTTTGTTGGTTAGGGGGTTGTTGTTGGTTAGTGAATTGTGCTTGTTCAGCCTGCGCCGGCTCTGCGTTATTTGAATTATGTTGTTCACTCATCAATGGTTTCTGCCGATATTTTTATGTTGTTATTTACCGGAATCATTAATTTCCGATTTTGTTGTCTGCGGTCCTTTGAGCATAGCACTCATGGATGCGATATCAGGCCGGTTTCCAACGGCCAGTTCACGTGCTAAAAAACCACTCACGTAGGCTGTTGCTGCGGAGGTACCAGCAAAGGCTTTATATCCTTGCCCGGAAGCGGCGGTACTGGAAAACTTGGCCGGGGCATAAAGTGACACACAGGAGCCGTAGTTAGAATATGGCATTCGCTCGCCATGCTCATTCTCTGCTCCGATCAACCACACATGCTTTAATTGGCTCAATGCGTTCGCTTCACAGGCATCGCTCTGGTTATTGCCCGCCGCAAAAATCAAATACGGCTTTTCCTCATTTATCCAATCGGTTAACAGATCAAATAATGGTTCCGGCAAAAACGGCAGTACCCAGCTGCTATTGACTACATCGGCTTTCATCAAACGCGCTACCGAAAAAGCCAGGATCATGTCGGACGTCCAACTCGATACCTGCCTGATCGCAATAAGCTCAGCATTTGGTGCAAGGCCATCTATCCCTTTTTGATCAGCCGCCGCAGCGATCAAGCCGGCAACCAAAGTGCCATGTTGATCGAGAGAGCTTTGCGGACTGACATCATTGGTTCTCCGGTCAGCGTCGTACTGGAATACCACATTAGCACCGGAAAACTCCGGGTGACTAAAATTAAATCCATCATCGATAATTGCCAGCCGGACTCCTTTCACTTCCGGCTGAGCAACAAGCCCTATCGACATAGGGCCTGAGGATTCACCTTGTACTTGTGCCGCTTTTCTCGATTGTAAAATATCAGGGTGTGCATAAATTACCGCTTTGTGTTGCCGCAATCGCTCCATCACACCTTGTATATCGTGTCCTGAAAAAGTGATCAGCCAAAGATCGGCCTGCTCCAGCCGAGCCAATTGTTGAACGCGCAGAATGCGCGGATCCAATTGACTCAGCCTATCGGCTCCTACTTCTCGCCTGGTTTTTATCACTAAGCGATCAGCCAGTTGCACTTGCAGCTTCTTTCCCTGAGTCTGCAATTCATACGCGCTGCCCAGCGACCGCAATTCAATTTGCTGCCCCAGATTGACAAAAGCCACAGCGCTCTGCCGCTCGATTTCTGGTAACCCGATATGATCACTCGTCGGGCTTTCCAATCCATAAACGGTTGCACAACACAGAAACAAGCTGCCGATCAGGCAAGCTTTAGTTACGCATCGGAAATTCGCCATCTGTCGCGATACAAAAGTTCATGCCCAGCCAGGGCTGGCAATTTTCATGAGCTGCCACTGCAGCACTTGCCCCAGCCGCTCCTAAAGCATTGGGGGCCATCGTCACCGTATTGCCCGGAGTCACCGCTGACGCAGGAGCGCTGATATTGACACTACGCCCACCACCACCACCAGCATCACCGCACAAATAAGCACCTGTAACAGGCAGTACGGAATTACCAAATCCTCCCTGCGCTTGCAATTCATGATTATGGTTCGGCATGGTGCTGTTATTCAAAGTGACCGAACTTTCGCCAAAGGTTTTACCGATAATCCGGTTGGTTAAACCCGGACCCGGCCCGGTCCCCATGACAGCCAGAGTCTGCAGATTGGGAACATTAAAATAGGTTTTCAGATCACCACCGTAAATATTCCCAATAACGGCATACAAAGCAGGATTTTGTTGAATTGATATTTGCTGGCCGGCACAAAAAGCCCAGCCTACGGGAGCAAACTGGAAGCAGAAAACACGGACTTCACCGAAAAATGGATCTGACATGACGCACTCCTTAATTACGAGCCGGATAATTGCCGTTTAACGCGATAATGTAATTCATCGCCATCGTCGGCATCATATTGTCATGTGGCTGGCTGCCACCCACCGAACTGACTGAATTGTCGGCAAAGCTGACCATGCTTACAGTGGCAGGATTGTTGGAATACAAGGTATCGGCTCCGCCAAGAGAGGCCGTTACCAGACCTGTAGCATCGGTTGCGGTACCCGCAGTGGATACGGCAGTTAAACTATGGGTATGGGCCGATATCTGGGCGCTCGTCAGGCTTACCGTTTCGGTACCGAACGACTGGGCAAAAGCAACAGGCCCTACATTCGCGGCGGTGCTCGCACCAAAATGCACAGGAACCCGACCGCGTAAATCCGGCAAGCCAAATGTGGTTCGGCCATCTCCACCAAAAGTGGCGCCAATCAGTGAAAAGAGGATCTGGTTGTCATTAACATTCACTAAAGCGCCATCACAAAAGTGCCAACCCACTGGCGCATAGGTTCCAGCAAATAACCGGATCTCACCTACAAAACAATCACTCATAGTGGTTCTCCTCAGTTGCGTTGCGGGTAGATGCCACTCGTGGCGATACAGAAATTCACACCCAGTGACGGCTGCATATTGTTATGTGGCTGACCACCGGTTGTGCTGATACTGCTGGCATTGAGCACCACATTATTGCTGGGGGTCTGAGTGTCGATGGGAGCATAATCCGGCACAGTTGTAGTGCCAGTACCCACTCTGGCGGTGGCCAGATAATTACCAGCGGTTATCTTTTGAGTGGCAAGTGCAGTGGTGGCATACAACTGATGATTATGGGCGGGAATTTGGTTGGTATTCAGGGAAACAGCGCTGGCGCCGCCGGTGTTACCAATGGCGATAGTTACTCCGTTCAGCGATCCTTGCGCCACCGGAGTGCGGCCACGCAAATCCGGCACAGCGAAATTGGTCCGCCCATCTCCGCCAAACTTAGCTCCGAGTAAAGAAAATAGCGCCTGATTCTGCTGAACAGGCAATATATTGCCATTACACGCCAACCAGCCATTGGGCGCCCAGTTATAACTGAACATTTTAATTTCACCTAAATAGGGTTCCATTTTTCCTCCTGTGTCGCGGTATTTACAACTGCGACGTTTGGCTTTTACACTCGCTGCAACTTACCCAGCGTCCGACGACAATTACTCTATGATGGCCATTCAACTTACCCGCTATACGGAACAGGATTTGCCATTTCTGCTCCGCCTTTACTCCTCAACCCGAGAGGAGGAAATGCGTTATTTCCCTTTTGACGAGACGCAAAAACGGAATTTTTTGCGTCAACAATTTTCTGCTCAACTTCACCACTACACCGAGCATTACAACACCAGTCAGTTTTTTATCGTGCGCCGCGATGATCTTCCTGTCGGCCGATTGTTTCTCGATCAATGGCAACAGGAGATCCGTATCGTGGATATCAGCCTGCTACCGGAATTTCAACAACAACAAATTGGTACTTGGTTATTCAACTTTGTTTTTGAGCAAGCAACAGCGCAAAACCTTCGGGTATCCATTCACGTCGAGCAACATAACCCGGTAAGGACCTGGTACGAAAAATTAGGTTTTAAATACAAAAGCCAAACCAACGAGGTGTATTTGCTGATGGAGTGGCAACCAGCAATGTAATGAACCACCCTGAGCACACAGTGAATACACTGCAACTGTTTTTATTCCGCTATTCTTCTGTTGACGACCAACTCGTACTCGATCGGACTTTTAGGCGACAGAAATAGGCTGGCCTCGCCCAAAGCCGGGTGTTCCAAGCGGTAGATTCCCTGCGGCACATGAAAACTTTGATCGCCTATAAAATAGGCTGCAAACGCTTCCCAGCGCGAGGGATCCAACTTGCCTTTAACGACTCTGTCCAATGTCAGGCTGACTTTTGTTCCGCCATCATCCTGTAACTGCAGTTGCTGACCCACCAGTTGAGTTAAACGTTCATAGGTATAGAACTGCATAAAGATTCCGTATATACGTTTGGCACGATTGCTTAACTATAGATGCCTTATAAGGTTCTGCACTCAAAAACCATTTTTTTGTCGCCAAAATGATGAACTTAATTCATGGCAAACAACGCGCCATGATTCACATAGAAACAGCCTATATACAAGCTTCCATCAATTGATGGTACGTGGGCATCAGTGCCTCGGTAATGGCAACTATTTCTTCATGAGAGAACAACTGGCGCTTAACACTAATGTCGGAATGAAATGGCATATCAGGCTGCTTCGAATGGCGACCGAACCGCTCCCGAAAAACTCTAGCCTGATCGCCTTCAACAACAATACCGAAATGCTGGCCAACATACTCAAGGGCCTGAGGGTTCAACATTGAATAATCCAGAACGGATATATTCTGATCAAAGCAATGCACGAGCATTTTCTGCATTATTGACTCCAGCACAGCGATACGGCTTCCCAGCAAACCCTGTCCACTGCCACAACTTGCAAATACTGGGTGCAATTGAGCCAGAGCCGGGGCGAAGCCCATGTGCATTCCAGCACTTTTAGCATGAGAGGCAAGGACCTCCACAGGATCGCGGACCAGCAGCAAAACAGGCACCTGCGGCCATAGCTCCCGAATCAACTCCCAATAAAAAATATCCCAGGCGTTCCACTTCACTATCACATGAGGTTGCGCAAGTGAAGGACGACCTTGCAAATACAGGCATAGTCGCAACAGAGATTTTTTCTGCTCTTTGTGCATATTTTTAGCCAGCAGAATTTCTGTCAGAAGAGCGGATTCAGACAGGACAGAGCAGTTTTCCAGTTGCGCCAGACACCCGGAAACCAAAGTGGAGCCGCAGCGCGAAACATGAAAAATAAACCCTGAAGGGTCGGGCAGTTCCTGCAAATGTTCCGCATAATCCAATAAGCATTTAAGAGACGAGCGTGGTGTCAAAAATGCATTTACCAAATGCTGGCGGCAGTGTGAAATGTATTCGTCACAAAACGGTTGCACCGCCCTGCCCTGCGGCAAACACCAGGCAACTTCATCCGTGCGAGCATAATAGCCATAGGGTATCCAGCGCTGCGTCAACACATTTAAAGGAACAAGATCCAACTGGCGATTTGCAGCGACCAGCCATTCCATCACCTTTGCATCATTCGACGCATCAGGATAATACTGTCTGGAAAACGACATAAATTCATTTAATCCAAGCAGTGAATCTGTCAATGAAAAATGAGATGCAGCCAGAACCAGCTTTTGATAAGCCCGCTGATGAGAATCAATATTCTTCATTAAGAACAGCGCCGAAAAATTTACTGATATTGCGATTAAGCCTTGCCACAAGCGATGGCTCTATGGAGCCGTCATTAGTCGCCAATATCCATTGCTCAAACTCGGCAAAGGTCGCACATTGAAAAACAGCGGCAATTGCCGGCTCCAATCCCAGACCGAGTTCGTCATACACCATCACATCCAGCAGCCACTCTTTTTTTTCGATGGACGAGTCCAGTTTTTGCGCGCGGGATAAGCGGCTTTTTTTCCAGATGCGTTTGATCTGAAAAATACCCAGAGAGCCGGTATCGTTGAAATCCGGCAAGTGGTCATCGCTCGGCGCTTCCGGTAATTCAAGAACAAATTCGGGAAAGGGTGATTGTCGATAACAAAATTGAATCCGCCCACCCGGCAAGAGTTGAATATTTCGCTGATACACCGGCATATTCAGGCTGGACTGGTTTTCCCCCAAGCGATAATCACCGTAAACCTGAATATCAGTAGTCAACTTGAGGCAATCGTGCTCAGGACAAGTTTCTGGTAACGGAATTTCCCCAGACCATAAAGAATGGTCTCCCCGGTGCAAACTCCGGGCTATATCTCGATTCAGCGTAAACAAATCGCCGAGGCGAAAATCAGCAATACCTCGCTTTTGCTCCACAGCCAGCCAGGCCTGCAAATGAATTTTTTCCGGGATCAAGTGGCCATCCGTTTTGAGGAATTGCTGCAGATGACTGAATATCCAAACCTGCGGCTCTCGGCGCAACAGCGTGTTCATCGTCTCGGAGATGATCAGATCAAAAAGCTGTCCCTCTGGCGCCATCCAACGTGTGGCATCGGCCTGCTCAATCGCCACCACTTTGCCGTGAAGTTGTAGCAGATCCACCAATTGTTGAATCGCCACTATGTTGTCCGCATGAATATCCAGCAGGGTTACACGTACCGGTGCAGCGGGGAAAGCCGCCAAATAAGGCAACAGCAACAACCCATAGGGCCCGGTACCGGCGTAGAGAATATCCACGGTTGAACCGCTCTGCGTTTTATCCGCAATCGCCTGGGCGATGCCCTGCATAAAAACCTGCGAGCGCTGCACCTCCAACAGACACCGGGCGGCCTGCTGCGGTGATATGGCGACGCCAGTATCTAGGGTGATCGACTTCCAGCTGCTGGGATCATCCTGAACGCTGATACCGGTGATCTGCCCCAACACATCCGCCAACACCTGCAGATGACCTGCATGTGTGTCCGGCTGGAATAGTGAGAGCGCATGGCGTGTCAGTTGGGCTTGAAGATCTGTCAGTGCAATGTTGCAGTTCATCCGGCTCTTCTTTTGAAATTATTTTTATCGTTAGAAAAAGTTAACAGTTGAAGTTTAGACCGAATCACGAGAATGCAAGCGACAGTAGACAGCGCAAGCGGCGCGCGCAGGGAGATTAGAAGGAATGTCGAATGAAGGCAGGAATCACCGGAATTGGCAGCTATGATTTCTATAACTGACCCTGACTTTTGGAGCCCGCCTGTTTATGTACGAACCACCACTCCAACTCATCCTGAATTTTTTTCGTGAAATCAAGCTGCCGTTTGAGCTGATGCAACTGGGCAATGACACTTTTATGCCGGGCATGACAATTGTCGATGGTGCCTTGTGGATCGACACGGAAAAACTGGTGCATCCCGGCGATTTACTGCATGAGGCGGGGCATATTGCCGTCACTCCATCAGAGCAGCGCCGCCGTTTGGGTGGTGACATGAAAAAAGCTGGCCACGGCGGCGGCGAGGAGATGGCGGCGATTGCCTGGTCCTGGGCGGCGCTGAAATGTATTGGGTTGTCGCCCGAGGTGGTATTTCACCCTCAGGGTTACCGGGGCGGCTCACAGGGCCTGATCGAGGCCTTCACTAACAGCGGTGGTTTTGGTTATCCGCTGTTGTGCGCGTGGCTAATGTGTGAAGCACCAGAACACAGCGACGGTTACCCACGAATGAAGCGCTGGCTACGAAACTAGAGAAATCCCCAAGTTGGACGATTAATTGCGCCTTTCAACCA
This sequence comes from Sphingobacterium griseoflavum, assembly GCA_052039425.1. GTDB lineage: Bacteria > Pseudomonadota > Gammaproteobacteria > Pseudomonadales > Cellvibrionaceae > UBA5868. The sequence continues at coordinate 7,214 of JBQGED010000046.1, forward strand.
TTTATTTGCTTCGCAATCTATCACCAAGTTAATGCGGTCCTCATCACCCAGATTTTGTACAGAATGTTCCTGGTCGGCGTTGATGTACCACAACTCCCCCGCCCGCATCGGTACCTCATGACCATTAACGCGGAAATGGATTTTGTTGGACGTTTGCAGCGGCAGATGCAAACGCGCCTCACCATGTTCAAGACTCAAGCCCCTATCGCGATGAGGTTTGATTTCCGCACCGGCTTTCAAACGCATCAGGCGAACCGCTTTTAAGGGACATTGCACACCTTGCAAAAATGCATTGATTGAGGGACACACTTTAAGCACAGGCAAATCCTGCCATGCTTCCGTAGACTCGATCGCGAAACTCTGCAGTACGGGATGCGCGTCGGCATATTCACGCTGACAGCGCAACGGCAACACATCCCAGCCACCGGCATAATCTTTGCGATTTACGTGGTCCACCCAGCCATACTGCAGCAAATCCATCAATTCGCATTGCATTGGAACAACATTCTGACTGCGGAACACAAGCGCAGCTGAAATAACATTTAGGGCCGTTTCAACTGGTTTGAAAGCTTTTGTTGCGCTCATATTTATTATCTGTGCCACTTAATAGATGGTACCTTGTGCCTCAAGATACTTAATTACCTGATCAGCAAGCTCTTCCGGCCGATGCAGTTCTGTATTTAACGTCAACTCCGGATTGATTGGCGGCTCATATGGCGAGTCAACTCCGGTAAAGTTTTTTAGAGCCCCGGCTCTTGCTTTTTTATATAAACCCTTTGGATCTCTTTTTTCACATGTAGAAAGTGAAGCATCTACAAAACATTCTATAAACTCACCGTCCCCCACCAGATTTCTTACCATCTCACGGTCTTTGCGAAACGGTGAAATAAACGACACCAAAACAATCAGACCAGCGTCCACCATTAACTTCGCTACTTCCCCAACACGGCGAATATTCTCAACACGATCTTGATCGGAAAAACCGAGATCCTTGCAAAGTCCTTGTCGAATAACGTCGCCATCCAGCGCATAGATGCGGTACCCCTTACGGGATAAGGTTTGTTCAAGCAGGTTGGCGGTGGTGGTTTTGCCGGATCCGGATAATCCGGTGAACCAGATGATTGCCGGCCGTTGAAGCCAGCGGTCCAACCTTTGGTTTGGCGCGTTACGAGTCGCCAGCCCTTCCATTGACGCCCCTGGCAAGTCTTTTGTGTTTGGCTGCAATTTCAGCGTGTGAGTGGATTTCATGTTTGCCCAGATATTTGGTGTGTTATTTGAGGCGCCGGAAGGCCAAGCATTCTTTATGAGTTGGACAATGGTCGAACACGTTTTAGGCAGTCTGTCTGAGCTACCCTTTTGCGAAATGCCTTCCCCGACAGCTCAACTCATTGGCCATCTAGTAAATCTAGAGCAGATCTCAATGATTGCCAGTGTGCTTGCTTGATTTCACAAAATTCATGCAATCCCATTAGTGTCTGTGTAATCTTTGGCAACGAAATGGGTCCAACGGGCCAAGTCGTGCTTCGCATGACTTGGCTGGCCAGTTTTGCTCATTTTATAAGCAGCCCCCAGATGATCCCTTATTGGGAGTTCATAACTTTTCAGGAATAAACAAGATGAAACCGACTGTATTAACCTCTATCGCCCTTGGTTCTGTTCTGGCAATGACTTCCGCGACTTTGAGTGCCGCCGAAAATCCTTTTGAAGCCGTGACCCTCAAGCAGGGCTACCAGCTCGCGGACAGCAAATCCAAAGAAGGGAAATGCGGAGAAGGCAAATGTGGTGGCGCCCATAAAGATGGCAAACACGAAGATAAAAAGGGTGACGGAAAATGTGGTGAAGGCAAGTGCGGCGAAGGCAAATGCGGTGAAGAAAAAGACGAGAAAAAAGGTGACGGAAAATG
>JBQGED010000047.1:0-2121 GCA_052039425.1 Sphingobacterium griseoflavum
CTTGCTGGGTTCAAGTGTCGGCGAACCGCATCAATGTTATCGCGTCGGTCAGCACGTATGGGGAGTGCAGTTTCATCCAGAATTTAACGAAACGGTGATGCAGCTTTATATCGACCATCTTTTACAGGATGGCAAAATTTCCTCAGCCACAAAAACGGTGGTAATGCCTACGCCTTATTCCGCGAAATTGCTTAAATATTTTGCCGACTATGTGCGACAGCCTTAATCCGCGTCTTTAGCGATATTCAACGGCTGAGATGTGCGGTACGCCAACTCATAAAATTCATTGTCGTTAAACAAAAATTCCGCGATAACTTCCAGACCAATTTTGCGCGTGTGAGCGGCAAAGGAGCGGGAATTTTTCTTATTGATAAATGTCACCAGATAAGGATATCGCGGCGCCATTTGCAGGCGCGAATACTCGAACATCAGCGCCAGCAATCCCGTGCCGCGATAGGCACGATCAATGCAGACAGGGCCGTATTGGTAGGAGTTTTCCATCGAAAGGGATTTTCCGTGAAAGTTGAGATGCGGCAATCCCGCGATCATATGCAGAAAAATCGGCCATTGGGACCAATAATCCCAGGAGGCCGCCATGGTGTACCCAACCACCGCCTCGCCATCACCGGCGATAACCAGTCCTTTTTCTTCTTCAATCAAACGCTGCAGTTGCGCCGTGGTAAATGCGGTAGTGACAAAGCCCTGGGCGAGGTCGTCCGCGCTTATGCTGCTCAGATGATAGCGCTGATGCAGCGCTAGAACAGCGGGAAGATCACTGATCGTGGCCAGACGAATTTGCATGGGTTTTCCTTGGTGTAGTAACGGTGGCAAATCATGCCTTATTGTTGTGGGCGCTGTTATGGATATCTTGCAAAATGCGCTCAAGCTTGCGCGGATCTATAGGTTTGGCCAACAAGCCATCCATGCCGTGATGTAACGCTTTTTCCTCATAGGTGTCCTTGGCGTGTGCTGTCATGGCAAAAATTTTCACCGGTTCACCGTTGCGGCTGCGAATGTCCATTGCGCGAATATTTTCAGCCGCCTGCCAGCCGTCCATTTCCGGCATCTCTCCGTCCATTAAAATCAGATCGAGTGTTGCCGGGTGACGTTTGCAATATTCGACAGCTTGCCCGCCGTTTTCGACCAGCGTCGGAGTGATGTTATATCTTTTCAGATGCCCGGTGATCACCATCTGATTGACTGAATTATCTTCCGCCACCAGGACATGCATGTACGCAAGATCCGTATATTCCACATGCTCCGACATATTTTTGGGATTGGCTGTCGCCACAACCGTGGCCGTGGTCACTGGAAAAAATGGGATGGCAAACCAAAAGCGTGAGCCGCGACCGGGTTCGCTTTCGACGCCGATTTTACCGCCCATCAAATTCACCAGTTGTTTGCAGATTGCAAGACCGAGCCCAGTGCCACCAAAGCGGCGGGTGGTGGAACTGTCGGCTTGGCTAAAGGGTTTGAACAGACGGTGCAACTGCTCAGGTTCTATGCCGATGCCGGTGTCCAAAACCGCGATTTCCACCATGAGGCTGCCGTCCTCCAGCGGCTCGCTGCGAGCGCTGACGTGGATGCAGCCCTGCTCGGTAAACTTGAACGCGTTGCCAAGAATATTCAGCAACACTTGGCGCACGCGGGCGGAATCGCCGTAAACATAGGACGGACAATCTTGTGCATAGTCAGCGGTGACATGAATTTGAGATTCCCGCGCCTGATGGTCGAATAACGCTATGCATTCAGAAAAAATTGCGCGCAGGTCAAATACCGCATTTTCCAGCTCGATTTTTTTCGACTCGATTTTCAGATGGTCGAGAATTTCGTTGATAATGTGGATCAGGGCCTGCCCGGAATTCTGAATGACGTCTACATATTGGCGCTGTTTGGCATTTAAATCGGTGTCCTCTAGCAGATGCGCTAACCCAATGATGCCATTCATCGGTGTTCGGATTTCGTGACTCACCGACGCCAAAAAATCACTTTTTGCCTGTGATGCGCGCTCCAACTGCATAGTGCGCTCCTGTACTTTGGCTTCCAGCTCGTTCGCGTAGGCATTTAATTCTTTGTCTTTTTGCCGCAGCGAGCCTACAAGCTCGATAAAAGTTCTCGCCA
>JBQGED010000048.1:0-1685 GCA_052039425.1 Sphingobacterium griseoflavum
CCCACGTATTTTGATGAGTTTGCGCAGGTGACGGCGTAAGCGCGGAAATCAATAACTGGCCTCGTATTCAGCGGGGTCAGTTAATTTCACATAAGGAAGTGTGTTTGCGAGACAGATAGAAATTCGCCATCTGATATTTGGTGGCTCGTGCAACCGAAAGTTATCGCTGGCAACAGCAACAAGGGCAGACATTTATAGCCGGGTAATTTTGGTATTGGGATTCGCGCATTTGCTAGCCCAGTGATAGCCCGAGGCAAAAATTAAAAACTCGATTTTCTGTAAGTTATTGATTTGTTGGTGCCGCAAAGAGGAATCGAACCTCCGACCTACTGATTACGAATCAGTTGCTCTACCGACTGAGCTATTGCGGCGCGGGCGCTACTATAAACCGGCTGCCTGTTTTCTAAAATCCCCCTTCACCCCCCTCAAATCGGTGGGAATCCTGTGGATCCCTTCACAAACGGGGTGCATCGCGTGTTAGTCTTGCACGCGAAAATTCTGGCGGGTGGGCTGAGTTTGCTGCGCCCGGTCTTTTGTCGTTTACGCTGACGAAGCTATGTTGCTGAGCCTGATTTTATTGCCTTTCATTGGCAGCCTTATCGCTGCCTGCATGCCGGAGGATGCGCGCAATCGCGAAGCGTGGCTGGCGGGTTTTATCGCCGTCTGCGGATTGGTGGTGACATTGTGGTTGTATCCCACCATCGGTGCGGGGGAAGTTATTCGCTACAAGGTGGATTGGATGCCCGAGCTGGGTTTGTATTTCTCGCTGCGCATGGACGGCTTGGCCTGGGTGTTTATGGGGCTGATTCAGGTCATCACATTGCTGGTGGTGTTGTACGCCCGCTACTACATGTCGCCGCAGGATCCGGTGCCGCGCTTTTTCTCTTTTCTGCTGGCTTTTATGGGCAGCATGATCGGCGTAGTGCTATCGGGAAATTTGATTCAGTTGGTGATGTTCTGGGAACTCACCAGTCTGGCTTCGTTTTTGTTGATCAGTTATTGGCACCACCGCGCCGATGCCCGCCGAGGTGCGCGTATGGCGCTCACAGTTACCGCTACTGGGGGGCTCTGTTTGCTGACCGGCGTGCTGTTGCTCGGCCATATCGTCGGCAGTTACGAATTGGATGATGTGCTTGCGGTTGGGGATTTGGTGCGTGCGCATCCCTGGTATATGCCGACCTTTATCTTGATCGCTCTCGGCGCGTTGACCAAAAGCGCGCAGTTTCCTTTCCATTTCTGGTTGCCCCATGCGATGGCGGCGCCCACGCCGGTTTCCGCCTATTTGCATTCGGCCACTATGGTGAAAGCTGGCATCTTTTTAATGATCCGCTTCTGGCAGATTTTGTCCGGCACGGATGAGTGGACCTGGGTGGTGGCTGGCGCGGGTATTTGTACCATGTTGCTCGGCTCTTTTCTGGCGATCTTCCAGCACGACCTCAAGGGGCTGTTGGCGTATTCGACGATCAGCCATCTCGGATTGATTACGGTACTTTTGGGGATTGGCTCACCGCTGGCGATGGTGGCGGCAATTTTCCACACTCTTAATCACGCCACTTTCAAAGCGTCATTATTTATGGCGGTCGGGGTAATCGACCACGAGAGCGGCACCCGGGATATGCGCAAATTGCGTGGGCTTTGGTCGAAGATGCCGTATACCTCCACCCTGGCCATTATCGCCAGCGCTG
>JBQGED010000049.1:0-2862 GCA_052039425.1 Sphingobacterium griseoflavum
GGTCATCCGCGTTTTGATGAAGCGACGTCTTACTGGTGGGGCGCTGTAGCGACAGAGGGCAGTTTGTCTCTATTGAGCAACGAAGCTTTGCATGACATTGATTTATCCAATCTGAAATCCAAATTAACCGACAAAGCCAACGCGATTATGGGTTTTCAAAACCTTGGTTATCCCGGCGTCACTTGGGATCCGAATTCCACACAATGGAATACCAGTGATCAGGATAATGTGGACAACAATGTGCGTTGGGGATCCCATCGTATGGCGTTGAACGATGCGCGCATCTTGATGGCGGTGGCCGAGATTCATCGCAGCCGCAGAGAGGCGGACGCCGCAGCAACATACGCTCGCGCTGCGTTAAAAGTGATGGATCATGTTTCCGGGTTGAATCCGATTGCTCTGGCGATGTTTACCGCCAAAGGTCACGGACAATTTGAGCATGCCATCGAGCGTACGCACGATGGTGCGGATGGTACGGATTCCTGGGCGGGCAAAATGGTGCTCGGCCCCAATAATTGGACCAACGCCGATGATTCCGATATGCCGGAATTTGGTTCTCAGCCTGGATTGAAAATGTTTGCCTTGACCGGCACCGGTTGGTCTTCACGGGAGATTTCCATCGACGCCAATGCGTCGCTCGTGCCGGTGGCTTACTTCACTACCGAAGTTGCGCCCGCAATTCTGGCTGGAGAGCTGCCACAGGAGCCAGAACAGCCTGGAGAGGCAGGTCCACCACAGCAACCAGAAATTCCGCAGCCACCCGAGCCGCAACCCAGTCAGCCGGAGCTTCCCGCACCTGAAGCAAAGGAAGCGGGTTCATTGAGCGGCCTACCGATTTTTGGAATAGCGGCATTGATGCTGCTGCGCCGCCTGCGCTCGCGAAGTCGCGCTTAACTTATTTGCCAAAGAGTGCCATGTGGCGCTCTTTGGCAATGTTTATCTCTTCTTTAAAGCTTTCTGAAAACCCTGCCCCAAGAGATGGATATGATCAGGTGATTGGTGATCAATTTTCTGAGCTGGATTTTCTCATTCTATGGAATGAGAAAATCGATATGTATACCCATCCGGCATGACCTGCGTGCCGGTGGACCCGATTTGGCATCTGGACTATCATTCATACGCACTTTTTATCGCCGCTGAAATGGTACGGATACTCAGCCAAGGATGTGGCCCGATTCATTCACGTCATTTCACCTAAATATTTATGCGGCCTAAACAGTTTATTTTTATCATTTTTTTTCTTCAAACCGTTTCCTTGCTGGGGTGCAGCAGCGGGAGTGGGTCATCCGGTAACAAGGATGTTCCGGGACGACCGGACCTCGCCGGTTTTACCCTCGAAGAAATTTCCAGTGCGCCTACTCCCACTACGAAAACCATGTCAAAGCAGGACGCCTCTGTTCTGGCGATGCAGTTACTAAGGTTATATAGCTGGGAAGCAGAAGTCTCGTCCACTAATCATGACGGCAGCAACCATTACGTTTTCCTGGCAAACAACGCGCCACCGGGCATTTCAGTGGGCGAAGTCATTTGTTATGGCGAGGTGTCGCAAAAACTTCGCCCCGCCCCGCAGGACTTTAAGGTTGTTACTTATGATCGGTGCTTAATGCCCGAAGTGGAAGGTGAGAAAACGTATTTTGATGGCGAAGTGGCTTTTAAATATCTAAAAGAGCGGGATATTCCCGGAGGTATTTTGGAAGTCCATTACCACAATCTTTTTACCCAATTTAACAAGGATCAGCGGCAGCAGTATGGCAAGAGCCGCGCAGCGCGCTTTAATGGGCAGTTTCAGGTGATGTCAGATGCCGTGATATGGACCTTCAGCGCGAATCTGACGATGCAAGACAATATTATTGGCGAAGTGACCTTCAATAATCTATTGATTAAGCGCAACGCGCTCGGGCAGATACTGCAGGCATCGGGAGAAATTAAGGTTTCGCGCCATGGCATCTTTCAGATTAGCGAAGTGGACGGAAATCTGATTATCGGAAACCCATCCGAGAGTCACGCCCAAATCAGGCTGGACCAAAGTAAGGGTGCTTTTGTAGAGTTTTACCCGCTTGAAGGCGAGGCCGTTGGCCAGTATATCTATTACGAGTTTCTTGATGAATATGACAGTAGAAAAACCTCGCCGCCACTGCAGGCTATAGTGCCATACAATTTGGCTCGAACAGGCATAAATAATGAAAACTTTAATATTGCCGATGACCAGTTTTATCTCCAGGGAGAAGAAGTATTAGTCAGTTTGCCGGAGTTTTATCGGTCTTATGACGAAGATCTATTAGATTATTCCCTTGAGTTGGTGGCGATTGAAACCACTGCCCGAATTTTCGGAGATAAAGATACCTTTCGAGAGCTTCGTATTTCCGTAGATGAAATTCCAGAAGCTTCCAAGCCCATTTTGTCCATATCCGAGATTTCTCCCGGAAAATTTGTGTTGGTAGCCGATCGTGTTCCGGGCAAAAAAGTTGCGCTTATTCTGCAACCCACAGTAAAAGCCAAGAATGGCACGGTTAATCAGCCTTCTACATTCAAGGTTTTTCTAATCGGTGATTTTGATAAAGATGGGATATTCGATAACGCTGATAATGATGATGATAACGACGGCGTTGCCAATGAATTGGATGATTTGCCATATGATCCCGCTTCATCAAGAGACACAGACTTTGATGGAGTAGGCGATTTTATTGACGGAGACAGTGACAATGACGGTATCGCCGATGAAGCCGATAATGCTCCTCTCGATCCACTATGCCATCTTCCTTACAGTGCTTTCGAGGGGGTTTGTTTTAATCCGATAAATGGCTTCGACCTGGTAGGCTTGACCCCTAACGGAATCGCGCTTCTTCGATCGACACCAAGTGC
>JBQGED010000050.1:0-1802 GCA_052039425.1 Sphingobacterium griseoflavum
CTTTGGATTTTTTCAGCTCGAAAAGGTGCTTACCATAATCCATTACCTTACAAACGATCGGTTCCGCCTCCACAGCTATAGCTACCAGATCAAGGTTGGCTGCTTTGGCGGCCGCCAAAGCTTCGTCAATCGTCACAATACCAACCTGCTGTCCATCAGCGGCAATCAAGCGAACTTCCTTCGCTTGAATCTGATCATTGATCATGGCCTTTTTTGCGCGGGGGGCCTTTCCGTTGTCTTTGTTAATAATAAGGTGCTCCTCTCAAATGAATAAAACCAGAGTATTCGTTCAGTGGCTGACCCGACTGCGTTTGGCGATATCCGCCACAAGACGCTCACTGAACTCCGCCAAACTCATGGAGCCAAGATCCTGGCCTTCACGTGTTCTGACAGCCAAGGTGCCCTTTTCCATCTCTTGATCACCAACAATGATCAGGTATGGCGTCCTCTGGATCGTGTGCTCGCGGATTTTAAAGCCGATCTTTTCATTTCTCAAGTCGGAAAATACGCGGAACCCCTTGTTTTTAAGGGATTTCTCAACCGATTTGGCATATTCGGCCTGATTATCGGTGATATTCATGACAACAGCCTGCTCCGGTGCGAGCCACACTGGAAACGCGCCTTCAAAGTGTTCGATCAGAATTCCGATAAAACGCTCGAAGGAACCAAGGATCGCGCGATGGAGCATAACTGGGATCTGACGGGACCCATCTTCAGCAACAAACTGCGCATCGAGACGGGCAGGCATCGAAAAATCCACCTGAATCGTGCCGCACTGCCAGACGCGGCCAATGCAGTCTTTCAGAGAAAACTCAATTTTAGGGCCGTAGAACGCACCTTCACCCGGTAGTAATTCCCAGGCAAGCCCCTTGGCGTCGAGCGCATCGGCCAAAGCTTTTTCTGCCTTATCCCAAATCGCATCACTGCCAACCCGCTGCTCCGGCCTCGTCGACAGGCGGATGATTACATCGGTAAAACCAAAGTCAGCATAGACGCTGAAAAGCAGATCCGTAAATTGGGACACTTCCGCCTGAATCATTGCCTCACTGCAAAAGATATGAGCGTCATCCTGGGTAAAGCCGCGCACACGCATCAAGCCCTGCAGGGTGCCGGACGCTTCGTTGCGGTGACACGAACCAAATTCCGCAAGCCGCAACGGCAGATCGCGGTAGCTTTTCAAGCCCTGATTGAACACTTGGACATGGCAAGGACAGTTCATCGGCTTGACAGCGTAGTCGCGCGATTCCGACTCTACCGTAAACATATTGTTGCGGAATTTATCCCAGTGCCCGGACCTCTCCCACAGGGTGCGATCAACGATCTGCGGAGTTTTGATCTCCTTATAGCCGTTATTGCGCTGAATATCGCGCATATAACTTTCGATAGCTGTGTACAGCGTCCAACCACGCGGATGCCAAAACACCATGCCTGGCGCTTCTTCCTGCATATGGAAAAGGTCAAACTTTTTGCCCAATTTGCGGTGATCGCGCTTCTCCGCTTCTTCCAACCGGTGCAGGTAAGCTACCAGATCCTTTTTGTTAGCCCAGGCGGTGCCGTAAATCCGCTGCAGCATTTCGTTCTTGGAATCACCGCGCCAATAAGCGCCGGCCACTTTCATTAATTTGAAATGGCCTAATTTGCCCGTCGCCGGCACATGAGGGCCCCGGCAAAGATCTTCAAAATCGCCCTGGCGGTAGAGTGACAACTGCTCGTCACTGGGAATGGATTCAATGATTTCCGCTTTATAGTGCTCCCCCAAACCTTTGAAGTAGGCCACAGCCTCATCGCGCGATAGGGCGCGT
>JBQGED010000051.1:0-10231 GCA_052039425.1 Sphingobacterium griseoflavum
AGATTGGCAGGGCGGCGTTGATTGATCATTCGAAACCCTACCTGCAACGGCACTGTTCGGAAGGGATTCTCTGCGCTTTTCACTGGTATCCGCAGCAGCAATTCTCCATTTTTTCCCGGCCCTATGTACAAACCGGTGGGCTTAACGGCCGACTCGGGTATACCGTGGAAAATATCGTGATGTGCGTAGGGATTGGGCAATATGACCAGCCGGCTGTTTTCTTCCGCCGGCATAAAAATGTTGTAGTTGGTATATAACTGCTGCACGGATCCGGAAAAAACGCACAATTTGTTTTCAAAGTTGAGTACAAACTCGTGGGCCCGCTTGCGCTGCTTGAAGGTGTCGAGATCCCATATCAGATCTTTGTTATCGTCCTTTTTGCCGACGTCGATACTGTTCAGATCTTCAAACATGGATCAGCCAACACTCCGGAATTAATCAATTCCGGCCCACAGTGGCATGGGCCAGAGTTACCTGAGGTAAGTCTAGTCCGGCTTAGCCCAGCTTTCCGCAAAGCTCGCTCAATGACGCTAATTATCCCTTACCAGGGCAGTATCTCCCCGTTGGAATGCCAGAAGCTGCCGCTGTTTTCCAGATTTAACTCATCGATCCGCACGATTAATCTGCTTGCCGCTTCCTCCGCCGAGATATCGCCACCAAAACCGACCATCGCCGTCTGCACGTAACCCGGATGCAACAGGGCCACCGAAATTCCACGCGACTTGAGATCCTGAGCCAAAGACACTCCTGCGATATTCAGTGCAGCTTTGGACATGCGGTAGCCGTAGCGGCCACCTGACGTATTGTCGGTAATGGAGCCCATGCGGCTGGTGATCAGGGCGATCTTGGCGCCTTGACCGAGATTGGCCAATAGGGCCTCCGTTACTCTCAGCGGTCCCAAAGTATTAACCTGAAATTGCTCCAGTACGGTTGCGTAATCAATACTGCCAAGCCGTTCATCGCGGAGAATCCCTGCGTTGTTGATTAATACATCGATAACAACACTTTTCAGCTCTTGCTGCAGCTTCGTGATGGACGCGGGATCAGCCACATCGACGCCAGCAAACACCTCCGCCCCCGAACCATCCAATTCCGAGGAACTTTGGCGGCAAACGGCGAGCACCCGCTCGCCTCTGTTCAGATAGTGCCGAACAAAAGCCAAACCGATACCGCGATTTGCGCCTGTAATTAAAATGGTCTTTTTCATAAGCCCTCTTCAATAAATGCAATGGCCACAACTTTTAGCACTGCGGGAGGGGAAAGCTCCCACAGTGCTCATTCACTCCTCGTGCTGCAGATGACAAAACAATTTGTCTATCTCCGCAGTAGAAAAACCGCGATAGCGCAAAAAGCTGATTTGACGGAATTTTTCCTTGGGATCTTTAGGTGGGATTTTGAATTTCTTCCGCCACACATGGATAAGCTGCTCGAGGTTTTGGTCCTCATTTCTCAACTCTACAAGGGCCGAGTCAACCAGATCAGCGGTGAGCCCCCGCAGACGCAGCTCCTGACGCAAGCGCTGAGCACCGTAACCTTTGTTTAATCTGGAGCGAATATAAGCTTCTATATAGCGCTGATCGGATTGATAACCTTCACGATCAAGACGCGCAAGAGTTTCATGAACAAGCGTTTCGGAATCAGGAAAGCGTTTGAGCAACTTCTGCTGCAATTCCTGCTGGGAATGTTCCCGGCGAGCCAAAAGCGCCAATGCGGCATTGTAAATTTGCGATGAGAGCTCAGCGGATGCCACGGGAGGAAGTCGGGGGCCGTTTGGCCCCCGCATCAACTTAGTCAGTTACATCTTCTTCGACATATTTCGAAGATACTGCTTTGCCTGCCGGCCCCAACAATTCCTCCTTGATTCTGGTCTCGAGGCTCTGCGCCAAAGCGCTGTTGTCGCGCAGGTACTGAATCGCATTCTGCTTGCCCTGTCCGATCTTATCGCCTTGATAACTGTACCAAGCCCCGGCTTTGTCGATCATGCCCAATTTAACGCCGTAATCGATGATTTCGCCGAGGCGGTTGATACCCTGACCATACAGGATCTGGAATTCTGTCTGCTTGAAGGGAGGTGCGACTTTGTTTTTGACAACCTTCACCCGGGTTTCCGAGCCGACAACCTCCTCACCTTCCTTGACTGAACCGATGCGGCGAATATCCAGACGCACGGAAGAATAGAACTTCAACGCATTACCGCCCGTAGTGGTCTCGGGGTTGCCGAACATAACGCCGATTTTCATACGAATCTGGTTGATGAAAATCGCCAGACAGTTGGCGTTCTTGATATTGCCGGTGATTTTTCGCAAAGCTTGGGACATAAGCCGCGCTTGCAAACCCACGTGGTGATCGCCCATATCACCCTCAATCTCTGCTTTAGGCGTCAGGGCCGCAACCGAGTCCACCACCAGAACGTCAACTGCGCCGGAGCGCACTAACATATCGGCAACTTCGAGAGCCTGCTCGCCAGTATCCGGCTGGGACACGATCAAGTCATCGACATTAACACCGAGCTTTTCCGCATAAATCGGATCCAGCGCGTGTTCGGCGTCGATGAAGGCACAGGTGCCGCCATTACGTTGCGCCTCGGCAATCACCTGGAGAGTGAGGGTGGTTTTACCGGAGGATTCCGGCCCGTAGATTTCAACAATACGACCGCGCGGCAGACCGCCGATACCAAGGGCGACATCCAGTCCCAAAGACCCTGTGGAAATGCAAGGCACAGCCGCGCGCTCGGCATCCCCCATACGCATAACAGTTCCTTTACCGAACTGCCGCTCGATCTGGGCCAGCGCAGCCTGTAAAGCTTTTTCTTTATTGGCGTCCATTATTCAACCCCTCTAACCTGTATGTTCAATCTGTAAGCAGCTGAAGCGAACAATCCGTCGCCCTCAGCCTATTCTGTACCGGCCGCACCTTAAGCGCCTGACCCCAAAAGCATAAACCAGCAATACTGTATAGGCAACCAGTTATTGTGTTTTTATACAGTATCATCCAAAACCTTAAGCAATCCGCGCAGCGCGATCACTACTGCCTGATCCCGCACTGCCTCGCGGTCGCCGGAAATATGATGACATGCGCTGGTCAAGCCTTTTGAACTGCACCAGCCGAACCAGACAGTGCCAACCGGTTTTTCCGGCGAGCCTCCGCCCGGCCCGGCGATACCACTCACTGCCACCGCAAACTCCGCTGCTGCCGCGGAGGCAGCACCCTGCGCCATCGCCCGAACCACTTCAGCGCTCACCGCGCCATACTCCCGCAGAACTTCCGCATCCACCCCTAGAAGCTGCTGCTTAGCCCCATTGCTGTAGGTCACAAAGCCGCAGTCGAACCACCGGGAGGAGCCCGGCACGGAAGTGATGGCATGAGCAATACCACCGCCGGTACATGACTCGGCGGTGGTCACTTTGACCCTGCGGGCGCTCAGACGCTGGCCCAGTTGCGCGGCGAGGAAATAGGTCTCATCAGTCATGCCGGGCAACTTAAGTCATGGGCCGAAACGGCGCAAGCGCTACCGGTCGTTCTGCTACAATGCCCGGCTTTTGTACGCCGGACGAGTTCGACCATGGCCGAAGATACCCTTCTCGATCAACACACCCCGATGATGCAGCAATACCTACGCATCAAAGCACAACACCCGAACGAGCTGGTGTTCTACCGCATGGGGGATTTCTACGAACTCTTCTTCGACGACGCTAAAACCGCGGCGCGGGTGCTGGATGTAACCTTGACCGCACGAGGCAAAACCGCTGGCGAGCCTATCCCTATGGCAGGAGTGCCCTATCACGCCGCCGAGGCTTATCTCGCCAAACTGGTGCGCCAGGGCATTTCGGTGGCGATCTGCGAACAGATCGGCGATCCCGCTACCAGTAAAGGACCGGTGGAACGCAAGGTGGTGCGGGTGGTGACACCGGGCACGGTGAGCGATGAAGCTCTGCTGGAATCCGGCCGGGACAATCTGCTGGTAGCGCTAGCAACCACCGCTGGCCACTTCGGCATTGCGACTCTGGATATGGGCAGCGGTCGCTTTACCGTGCTCGAAGTCGCCGCAGAATCGGCGATGTTGGCCGAGCTGGAGCGCCTGCGCCCGGCGGAGCTGCTGCTACCGGAGACCTTCTCACTGCCTTCCTTGTCCTCGGTGCGGAGCCTGAGAAAACGTCCCGAATGGGAATTCGACTGCGACACCGGGCGTAGACTCCTGACCAGCCACTTCGGCACTAGAGACCTAGTGGGTTTTGGCTGTGACCATATGATGGCTGGCATAGCTGCGGCGGCAGCGCTCTACAACTATGCCAAGGAAACTCAGCGCACCAGCCTCACCCATTTATCCGCTCCCATCATCGAACACATGGACGAGACTGTGGCTATGGACAGTGCCACGCGCAAAAACCTGGAGCTCGATATCAATCTTCTAGGGCAGGAGGAAAACACCCTTTACGCCGTTCTCAACACCACCACCACGGCCATGGGCAGCCGCCTGCTGCGCCGCTGGTTGCACCGCCCTCTACGCAACTTGGGCAAACTGCACGCACGCCAGGACGCGATAGCAGCCCTACTGGAAAATTATGCCTTTGAAAGCTGCCGCAAATTACTGAAGCAGATCGGCGATATGGAGCGAATTCTCGGCCGTGTCGCACTGCGCTCGGCGCGTCCCCGCGACCTCTCCCGCCTGGGCGCGTCCCTAGCCGTGCTGCCGCAATTGCAACCACTGCTGGCACAGATCGACGCACCCCATATCAATGCCTTGGCGAAAGCGGTTGGCAACTACCCGGAGCTGGTCACACTGCTGGAAAAAGCCTTAGTGGAAAACCCGCCTGTAGTCATTCGCGAAGGCGGCGTGATTGCGGAGGGTTATGACGCAGAACTGGACGAGCTGCGCAATCTGAGCAGCAATGCCGGGGACTTTCTTTTGCAGCTGGAAACCCGTGAGCGGGAGCGCACCGGCATCAGCACTTTGAAAGTCGGCTACAACCGTATTCACGGTTACTACATCGAAATCAGCCGCGGGCAAGCAGATAACGCCCCGGTGGACTACCAGCGCCGGCAAACGCTGAAAAATGCGGAGCGTTTCATTACGCCTGAATTAAAGGCATTTGAAGACAAAGCCCTGTCGGCCAAAAGCCGCGCGCTGGCGCGGGAGAAAGCCCTGTATGACGAATTGGTGGAGCGCATCAATGAAGATCTCCACCCACTGCAAAATACCGCCGACGCGGTCAGCGAGCTGGATGTCCTCACTACTCTGGCCGAGCGCGCTGATCAATTGAATTATTGCCGGCCGGAACTGACCCACGAACCCGGCCTTCATATTTACGAAGGCCGCCATCCGGTGGTGGAGCGGGTCCTCGACACGCCTTTCGTGCCCAACAACCTGGAACTGGATGACCGCCGCCGCATGTTGATCATCACCGGCCCCAACATGGGCGGTAAATCGACTTATATGCGCCAGACCGCGCTGATCGTCCTGCTCGCCCAAATTGGCAGTTTGGGTCCCGCCAGTCGATGCCGCATCGGCTTGGTCGATCGCATTTTTACCCGTATAGGTTCATCCGACGATTTGGCGGGGGGGCGCTCCACGTTTATGGTGGAGATGACCGAAACCGCCAATATCCTCCACAACGCCACCGCCTCCAGCTTGGTGTTGATGGATGAGATCGGTCGCGGTACCAGTACCTATGACGGCCTTTCCCTCGCCTGGGCGTGCGCTGAACATCTGGCACGCAACGTGGGCGCGTTCACTTTGTTCGCCACCCACTACTTCGAAATTACCACTCTGCCGAATATGATCCCGGAGATGGCTAACGTGCATCTCGATGCCACGGAACATCACGACAACATCGTGTTTCTCCACAACATCCGCCAGGGACCTGCCAGCAAGAGTTACGGCTTACAAGTGGCCAAGCTTGCCGGCATACCGCAGGCGGTTCTGGAATCCGCGCGGTTGCAACTCGCTCAACTGGAACAAGGAGGGCAAAAGCTCAGCGTGGACGCGGCTCCCACCGCTCCAGTGGTGGAAAGCCGACGCAATACCCGCTCAACCAAAGCCGATGTGTTGCAGGCAGATTTGTTCGCATCTGCGGGGCCGAGCCCGCTGGAAAAACGTCTGAAAGAACTCAATCTTGACGGCCTCACACCACTGGCCGCCTTGCAAACACTTTATGAACTGAAAGACCTGCTGAAGCGATAAGCCTATGCGGCTTTCCCAGGGTTTAAATTCCGCCAACTCCTGTTAAAATGCCGCGCCTAAAGCTTAGCCAACCCAAAGAGGTGCAATTCACATGACATTCGTAGTGGGCGATAACTGCATCAACTGCAAACACACTGACTGTGTCGAAGTCTGCCCGGTAGACTGTTTTTACGAAGGTCCGAATTTCCTGGTCATTCATCCGGACGAGTGTATCGATTGCGCCCTCTGCGAGCCCGAGTGTCCTGTCGACGCTATTTTTTCCGAGGACGAGTTGCCGGAAGGTCAGGAAGTGTATCTGGAACTGAATGCCGAGCTGGCCGCCATTTGGCCTAACATCACAGAGAAAAAAGATGCCCTACCTGACGCAGAACAGTGGGATGGTGTACCAGATAAACTGAAACATCTGCAGCGATAAACACATACAATCCGCGCCGACTATGGCGCGGATTTGCATTTAAATATGGAGTTAGACAGGAAAGAACGGAAAGGAAGCAGAATTAAAACAGCCATCCCTGGCAGGCAGCGAAAATACGTATCAAGCAGTTCCAAATAGCGCTTCAGCATTTAAACCTTGTTTTTCCAATATATCCCGCAGGCGACGCAGGGCTTCTACCTGGATTTGACGTACTCGCTCGCGAGTTAACCCAATTTCACGACCCACTTCTTCCAGAGTGCTGGATTCGTGCCCACGCAAACCAAAACGGCGCGCAACCACCTCGCGTTGTTTTTCGCTCAACTCATCGAGCCAACCATCCAGGCTCGCACTGAGGTCGCTATCCTGCAGCAGCTCGACTGGATCGGAAACCTGTTGATCTGCAACCGTATCCACCAGCGTTTTATCGGATGCAGGTCCCACCGGAGTATCCATTGAGGTGACACGCTCATTGAGACTCAACATTTTCTCGACATCTTCAACAGGCTTTTCCAGCAAGCGGGCAATTTCGTCCGGAGAAGGTTCATGATCCAATTTTTGTGACAATTCGCGGGCAGCGCGCAGGTACACATTTAATTCTTTTACGACGTGAATCGGTAGGCGAATGGTGCGCGTCTGATTCATGATCGCGCGCTCAATGGTCTGACGGATCCACCAAGTGGCGTATGTGGAAAAACGGAAGCCGCGCTCGGGATCGAATTTTTCCACTGCGCGAATCAAACCAAGATTACCTTCTTCAATCAGATCCAGCAGCGCCAAACCGCGATTTACATAGCGACGGGAAATTTTCACGACGAGGCGCAGGTTACTTTCGATCATACGCTTGCGCGCAGCTTCATCACCACGTAATGCTTTGCGCGCGAAAAATACTTCTTCGTCGGCACTGAGCAGCGGGGAAAAACCAATTTCGTTTAAATAAAGCTGAGTAGCATCGAGATTTTTTTGATAAAGATCTTCTTCGATGAGATGACTGCGTTCGCGGGTAATTTGCTCGAATTCGTCCTCTGCCGCCACGTCCATATCTTCGTCCATGTCGAAATCGGCCATAAAAATAGCGTCATCATCGGCTTTAAAAGAATCTAAATCGAAATGTTGAGCTGCCATTGCATAATCCTCGGACCAATAGGTTATTTTTCTAAGCTCAAATACGCACCTGATTGGCGTAACAACAAGAACTTGCTTTTTGTAAGATGAACTCTAAGCTGATATCGGCAATTTCCGTCTGGACTGCCTTTCGGTTCGGCAACAAAAATCCCTCACCGACTCTCAACTCTCGTTACAAAGGCGCAGGCATAGCTTTTGGCTTTCGCCCCACCCCGCCGCGCCAAGTTAAGTGGCTTATCGGCAGGTACTCAACTAAGTTGAGGGGAGATTATCATTGGAGGCGTGGCAGATAACCCATAGGATCAACTGGCGTGCCGTCAAGGCGGATTTCGAAGTGCAGCTTTGGTGTATTGGTTCCAGAGAAACCCACTTCCGCTATCTTCTGTCCCGCTTTGACTTTATCCCCCTCAGTCACCACCAACACCCGATTGTGCGCATAGGCACTCAGAAACTGCTCGTTGTGTTTGACGATGACCAATTTTCCGTATCCCCGCAGCCCTGACCCTGAGTAAACAACTTCCCCATCAGCAGCTGCCAGCACAGGCTCACCCAATTTCCCGCGAATATCAATACCCTTGTTTAAGCCCCCATTGGACTGGAACGTTTCTAATACTTCTCCCTTAATTGGCCAGTTCCACGCCAATGAACTAGCAGCCCTAGTGACTGGCCGCTGGACAGGTTTCAAACTCGATTGATTTTTAGGAACAGCAGGTGATTTAACCGGCGCTCTAGTGACAGGTTTAGAGCGAGGCTGGGCCAGTGTTGCGGCGGGTTTTGATACAGGTTTATCGAGGCTGACATCCAAATTAAGAATTTGGCCAGGTGCAATATGGTACGAGCTACCCAGATTATTGATTCTGGAAAGTTTTTTATAATCGAGATCGTAACGGAGCGCGATAGAATAAAGGGTCTCACCTGGGGACACATGATGAGTTTTGATGCGGTGAGAGGGTATTGGGCTAGCATCCACCACCGGCGCTTTGGGGGGGGGGGTCGAACAGGCTGGGACAAGAGCAATAGCGATCAAAATTCCAATCGCCCTAAATCTCTTTTCGCTTCTTTTCACACTTATTTTCTCCGTTGAAGCTGCAAGAGGCAGAATTTTAGAAAACTTATTTATAGCGTTTAATAATAGCTAATTATAATTTATTAGAAATTAATCTAAGCAGCTCATCTAAAAAAATGGCTTATCCAACAGCATTTCCGACTTTTTATTAAACTAATACCCAAAAAAAGCACCAAAAGATGTTACTTAATAATTAATCTTTATCTAAAAAACTAATACATAAGAATTAGATTTCGACATTCTAAAACAAATTTAATTTGTCCCCGGCAGCAAAGGTACGAAGCGGACCGGCTCGATAGTTCGCTGGCGAAATTGCGCGCTCTCTCCCTCTCGTTTTGCCACCATAAGATTTTGGGCCTGCTCCGATCCTACTGGGATAACTAGCACACCGTCGGGGGCCAGCTGAGCTAGTAAATCTTGGGGGATACTCATCGGAGCTGCGGTGGATAAAATGCCATCGTAAGGACCATATTCGGCCCAACCAAAGCCACCATCGGCGTATTTATAGGAAATGTTGTAGAGACGCAGGCGGGCCAGCCGCTCTCGCGCTTTGTTTTGCAGTGGGCGGATACGCTCCACGGTCCAGACTTTTTCTACCAGTTGCGCGAGAATCGACGTCTGGTAACCAGAACCAGTACCAATCTCCAATACTCGGCGCGGGCATGGGTGATTATCGAGAAGCAACTCCGTCATCCGCGCGACAATATAGGGCTGCGAAAGGGTTTGGCCATGACCGATCGGCAGCGCGGTGTCTTCATAGGCGCGGTGTGCCAGAGCTTCGTCCAGAAACCAATGCCGTGGGGTATTGGCAATTACCTGCAGCACCTTCTGGTTGCGAATCCCCTGCTCTTCCAGGCGTTGAATCATCCGGTCCCGTGTCCGTTTTGATGTCATGCCGATGCCATCAAAATGCAGTTCACTCAAAGCTTTTTCCACCCGTTGACAACAAATCGCCGCAATATAGCACAGCAGTTCACGGATGCCTCAGCTGTGCTCAGGGAATTGAATTGCGCAGTAAAAAAATCTCCCGCAACAATGCCGTGGCAAACTCACCAGGTGCCAAGCCGAATTCCAACCGCAATACATCAGTGGCGACTTCCCACTGCAGCGCCTGCGGCGCGAGCACCAATTTACGCCGCTCCTGTTGCAGACCACAGTGCTCCAATCCGGCCTGCCACTGCTGGCGCCCCGCCAAGGCGAGCTCTTCCAGAGCCAGCGTTTCCAATGTCGCCTGATTGCGCCCGCGCCCCCACAGCGGTCCTGTCGCAATATCAGCGGCTACATCTCCGGCAAGAGCACTGGACCAATTGCCCTGACGTACGCGCTCTGCCAATACCAAGTTAAATAAATAGGAGCGCGCCGCTGACATGACCATCCCTTTGTCTCTCATTTTGTTGAGCGGCGCGCCCTGCTCCAACCAGCGTGCGGCGCTAACTAAGTTGTTGCC
>JBQGED010000052.1:0-2630 GCA_052039425.1 Sphingobacterium griseoflavum
ATATCCAGCGCCAGTACCTGCAGCCCCCATGTCAGCCCAACCCGACTAATCAACAGGGATCTATCGACGGTTAATACCCTTCTGGCGGAACTGCAGATCAAACTCTCGTCACCTCAATTCAAACCAGCATTTCAAATCACCAACTCAGGCACCCCGCAACAATTCATCGTCGACCTTACAGCCCGAGTGAAACAGCCGTGGTTGATCAACCAAAGCGCTGCAAGTCTATGTGGCCCAGCCGCATTTATGTATTGCATAGCGAAGGATGCACCGAACCTGTATGTGAAATATGTCATTGATCTTTATGTTTCAGGCAAGGGGTCGATCAATAATCTGCACGTAGAACCATCCGAAGATTGCCGCAAAGGCACCATAGTGTCAGGGGCAAACAGCATTACGTTTGTTGATTGGATTGCGCTCGCAAGTCTGCGTGACTCAGAAAATAGCTTCTTTGATTACAGTTCCGTCACTGACCAAGCCAGTGGCATTACCTTGCCTGGAATACTGGCGAAGTGGTTCAAATTGGCAGGTTACTGCAACGTCAACAACAGCGCTTCAATTGCCTGGAGTCAGGGGTCAAAGCATCTGGTAGATGCGGCAATCAGCTATCAGAACAACAAAAACGTGTGCCTATTCGTTTCAGGCAAATCGCTTAGTTCTCCCGTTGCTGTCAAAATATTTCCGAGCCACTGGATTGTCATGAGTGATTATCTGACCTTCGGAAATTCATCTCATAAAGACTACAGCAAGAAAATAGAAGATCTGAAAAAAGAAGTTATCTCACTGCCCGTGTATACCTGGGGCACAGAGAAGCGCGAATGGAATCCGCAAAATTTATCTCTTGAGGATTTTTCGTCTTACTATTTCGGGTCAGTAACCGCTGGTTAACTCTTATGAAATTGCCTATTTTTATAAGCTTTATTTCCGCATTAATTTTCAACTTGAGTTCTATTTGTACGGCCAACCCTCTTACGGAAGCCGCAATCATTGAACCGCCGGAAGGCTTCTCCGTCGTTCAAGCACAGGCGGCCAATAATGCGCCATTTGTCGCATTGAATAATGGTGGATTGGAGTTTTGGTTGTTTGATGCTCGCCAGAAGGCTTTTAAACCTATAGCGAAAAACGCCGTTGGCGATTGGGATCATAGGTTGCATCACACCCAATGGTCAGATGACGACCTTGTATTATTCCGCAATTGGGAAGGCGTGATCGACATAGTTGATCCCAATGATTTGGGTGCAAAAACCAGCTTTAAAGCGGACTTAAAAAGTGCACCCTTGCGGATGTCCCAATGGATAAGTAAATACTCCATGCTCGTCGACGAGACGGATTTTTATCGCAGCACAGAAGGCACATTATCGAAAGCCGCAAAGCCCAACCCACTTGCCCATACGGTTCAAACCGGCCTGATTATTCAGGACGATAAGGTCATCACCTCTGGATTTCACGATCAAACCATAAAAGTCTGGTCACTGCCCGACGGCAATTTATTACACGACTGGAAAGTCGGCGGCTGGTTGAATAAGCGCAATATCACCACTATCGCCTTGGTCAACGGTCACTTATTGCTCGCCAGCCAAAGCGGACATGTGGAGGAGCGATCCCTTAATTCCGGGGAAAAACTCTGGTCAGCCCGACCCTGTCGCGAGCACACCAACTTTTATTACAGCAGCCAATTTTCGCAATCACTTTCTGTAAATGTGAATGATGGAGTGTTTTTCTCCTGCGGACTGCGGGTCGGTTATATTGAGTTGCAGTCAAATAGCTGGACTGTGACGCCGCTGAATGCCGCAATCAAAGATAAAGATGCTGCAAGTGAGCTTATTGCTGTCGAAACCATTCAGGGAACCCCCTTGGCCGTATTGATTTTCGCCAATGGCAAGGCACTCGTTATCGAAAAAAAGAAAAAGCAGGTGGCACAAAGATTAAACAACGTGCGCCCAGGCACGGCGGGCGTAACCTATATTCCCGCAAGCCAGCAACTATTCCTTGCCGGGCAAGGAAGCATTCATTTATACCAATTGAGGCAAGATTTAGAGGGCCACTCCACAACACCGGAAAGCGCTTATTAGAACTCTACTGTTTTAGCCTCCTTTTCCCAGCTCACCGCCATGACCTCTTTGGATGCGGGAAAGGCCTGTCTTTTTTCAAAAATATCCGGAATCATTACTCTGGATGGAAAGCCTGTTGCTAACGCGAAGATCACTCGAACGGTGAATCTAAATAAAGACAAAGTTGATCATACCTACACGGATGACAAAGGCTATTTCGAGATGCCAGCAGTTTTCCAACGATATGTGAGCAAATTATTGCCGCAGGAATTCGTGGCGAATCAGGAAATTTTCGTACATTATCTGAAAAAGGATTACCGGATATGGAGTAGTGTCAAGAGGACTCCAGAAGAGAATTCCGAAGCTCGAGGCAAAGATCTGTTGATTGAATGTGAACTCAACAGTGAAGAAACCCTGATTACTGTGAACAACTCGCCCATTTTTAGTTTGTGTAAATGGAATGTTGAGCCCGATCCAAAAAGGAACATTTTCTAACGTTTGGTCCCGGTTGCGAAATGCAATATCACATCCCTGTGACACAAAGTCCGACTGCTTAAAATCAATTCTACTGATTCAGCA
>JBQGED010000053.1:0-4106 GCA_052039425.1 Sphingobacterium griseoflavum
ACCGGGATTATCCGGTCTGACGCGACCATAACTTCGTCTCCCGGACCGAGTCACCAGCCGGCTGCAACGCCGGCTGGTATCAGAGAATTTGCCGTATTAGTCGAAGTATTGAAACAAGATCGATTTGCCGCGGGCGGCGAACGCCCGAACAACCTGAGCCTTAACAGAAGGACGAAATCGGAATGACCATCGAACTCACAGCCCCCACATTTCCCGAATCCGTACAAGACGGCACTATTGCCACTTGGCACAAAAAGGCGGGTGATTCCGTCTCTCGCGATGAGCTCATCGTCGACATCGAAACCGACAAAGTCGTACTGGAAGTTGTGGCGCCTGCCGATGGTGTTCTCGCGGAAGTTCTGAAAGGTGAGGGCGACACCGTATTGAGCAACGAAGTGATTGCGCGCTTGAACGAAGGGGCTGCTTCATCATCTACCTCGGCCAGTTCTTCTGGCACCGCGGCTGCGGCCAGCAGCGCATCCTCTTCATCATCGTCCTCCAGCGCCAGCAGCAGCTCCGCTTTGGTCAATCCTGCGGCCCAGAAGATCGCCAATGAAAAAGGCATAGATCTCGGCAAAGTTTCCGGCACTGGGCGCGACGGTCGCATCACCAAAGAAGATGTGGTCAATTACGACAAATCCGCCGCCAAGGCTCCTGCCAAAGCGGAAGCTCCGAAAGCGACTGCCGCGCCGCTTATCGAGCAGGGCCAGCGCATTGAGAAACGCGTGCCTATGACTCGTCTGCGCGCGCGCATTGCCGAGCGTCTGCTCGACGCCAAACAAAGCACCGCCATGTTGACCACTTTTAATGAAGTGAACATGGGACCGGTAATGGCTCTGCGCAACCGTTACAAAGATCAATTTGAAAAAACCCACAAAGGTACCAAGCTCGGTTTTATGGGCTTTTTTGTTAAAGCCGCCGTTGAAGCACTGCGCCGTATTCCAGCGGTGAATGCCTCAATCGACGGCAATGACATCGTGTATCACGGATATCAGGATATCGGGGTTGCGGTATCCACCGACAAAGGCTTGGTGGTTCCCGTTCTGCGCAACGCTGAAAATATGAGTCTGGCGGAAATTGAAAATGGCATCCGCGATTTCGGCACCCGCGCTCGTGATGGCAAGCTCGGTATCGAAGAAATGACCGGCGGAACCTTCACTATCACCAATGGCGGTGTATTTGGTTCACTGATGTCCACGCCAATTCTCAACCCACCACAAGCCGCCATCCTCGGTATGCACAAAATTCAGGAGCGCCCGATGGCCGTCAACGGCAAAGTGGAAATTCTGCCGATGATGTATCTGGCCCTGTCTTACGATCACCGTTTGATCGATGGCAAAGAAGCTGTGCAATTCCTGGTGGCCATTAAAGACATGATTGAAGATCCAGCGCGCATTTTGTTGGAAGTTTGATTTCACCATTCGTCGTGGGGTTGGCTGACAGCCCCTCACCCTGAAAGGACGCGGCTAAAAATCATCACGGTTTTTAGAAGTGTTCCGTAAGAGACAACAAAACACTTGGGGATAAAACCTATGTCAACAAAATACGACGTTATCGTCATTGGCTCTGGACCGGCGGGTTATGTGGCTGCGATTCGCGCCGCGCAACTGGGTCTGAAAACCGCCTGTATAGAAAAGTGGAAAAACAAGGAAGGTAAAGGCGTCAACGGTGGCACCTGCTTGAACGTCGGCTGTATTCCATCTAAAGCCTTGCTGGACAGCTCCTACAAATATCATGAAGCCAAAGCGGATCTCGGTATTCACGGCATCAGCGCCAACGGCGTAAAAATTGATGTGCCCTCCATGCTGGCTCGCAAAGACGCCATCGTTAAGCAGCTGACCGGTGGTATCGCCGGCCTGTTTATGGGCAACAAAGTCACTCCCCTTTACGGTACCGGCAAATTGCTGGCGGGCAAAAAAGTCCAGTTCGTTGACCTTGAAGGCAAGGAGCAGATTCTCGAAGCTGAAAACGTCATTCTCGCCTCCGGTTCTATCCCGGTGAATATTCCGGTCGCTCCTATCGATGGCGATGTGATCGTCGATTCCACCGGCGCTCTGGAATTCAGCGAAGTTCCCCAGCGCTTGGGTGTTATAGGTGCCGGTGTTATCGGTCTCGAACTCGGTTCCGTGTGGAATCGCCTGGGCGCGAAGGTGGTGTGCCTGGAGGCCATGGAAAATTTCCTCGCCATCATGGATCAGCAAGTATCCAAAGAGGCGCAGAAAATTCTGACCAAACAAGGTTTGGATATCCGCCTCGGCGCGCGCGTGACCGGCTCGCAAGTGTTGACCAAGGGCGACAAAAAAGAAGTCGAAGTGACCTATACCGATAAAGAAGGCAACGAGAAAAAAGAAACCTTCGACAAACTGATCGTCTGTGTAGGTCGTCGTCCCTTCACTCAAGGCCTATTGGCGGAAGACAGCGGCGTTAAATTGGACGAGCGTGGTTTTATTTACGTCAACGATTTGTGCTCAACCAGTGCTCCTGGCGTTTGGGCAATCGGTGACGTGGTGCGCGGTCCTATGTTGGCGCACAAAGGGTCTGAAGAAGGCGTGATGGTTGCCGAGCGTATCGCGGGCCAAAAAACCGTCATGAATTACGACATCATCCCCAACGTGATTTACACACACCCGGAAATCGCGTCTGTCGGCAAAACCGAAGAGAAACTGAAAGCCGATGGTGAAGAGTACAACGTCGGCGTGTTTCCTTTCGCGGCAATCGGCCGTGCGCTGGCTGCCAATGAAAAAGACGGTTTCGTCAAAATTATCGCCCATGCCAAAACTGACCGTATTCTCGGGTGCCATATTGTCGGCCCGAGCGCTGCGGATCTGGTGCAGCAGGTGGCGATTGCCATGGAATTCGGCTCCAGCGCCGAAGATCTGGGCATGATGGTGTTCGGCCACCCGACCTTGTCCGAGGCGGTACATGAAGCCGCTCTGGCTGTACACGGGCACGCCATCCACATGACCAACCGTAAACGTAAGTAAAAACGAGACGGCGTAAAGTCGCGACTCTCCAGGCGCAATGATGATCAAAAATCGTCTTGCGCCTTTTGCAAATTGGGGCTGGCGAAAGTGGGTGGATGCCGGTCTTGCTTGCAATAAACGTGAGGAACCCGGCATTACCCGCCGATGTTCCAGTTGTTCAACCCTGTGTTGTTAAACCCGCAAGTTTGGTAACACGTCAACCACGGAAAAACATCATGAATTTGCATGAATATCAGGCAAAACAGCTTTTTGCTGAATACGGCCTGCCGGTTTCTAAAGGAATCGCGGCAGAAACACCTTCAGAAGCCGCTAACGCCGCTGGCATCATCGGTGGCGACAAGTGGGTGGTGAAAGCTCAGGTACACGCAGGCGGCCGCGGCAAGGCTGGCGGTGTGAAGCTCGTTTCCTCCAAAGCGGAAATTGAAGAATTCGCCAAAAAGTGGCTGGGTAACCGTCTGGTGACGTACCAAACTGATGAGCGCGGACAGCCCGTCAGCCGAATTCTTGTTGAATCCTGCACCGACATTGCGAAAGAGCTTTATTTGGGTGCTGTGGTCGACCGCGCCTCTCGTCGCGTGGTGTTCATGGCCTCTACCGAAGGCGGTGTTGAGATCGAAAAAGTTGCGCACGAGACGCCGGAAAAAATTCTTAAAGCGGTGATTGATCCACTCACTGGTGCCCAGCCTTATCAAGGGCGCGAGTTGGCATTCAAACTCGGTCTGGAAGGCAAGCAGATCAAACAATTCGTGGATATTTTCCTTGGCTTGTCGAAAATGTTCCACGATTACGATTTCTCCCTCTTGGAAATCAACCCGCTGGTGATTACTGCTGAAGGCAACCTGCATTGCCTGGACGGTAAAATTAATATCGACGGCAACGCCATGTTCCGTCAGTCCAAAATTAAAGAAATGCACGATCCTTCCCAGGAAGATGAGCGCGAAGCACACGCTGCTAAGTGGGAAATCAACTATGTTGCCCTCGACGGTAATATCGGTTGCATGGTGAACGGTGCTGGCCTGGCGATGGGCACCATGGATATCGTCAAACTGCACGGCGGTCGTCCGGCCAACTTCCTCGACGTGGGCGGCGGCGCGACGAAAGAGCGTGTAGTTGAAGCGTTCA
>JBQGED010000054.1:0-9482 GCA_052039425.1 Sphingobacterium griseoflavum
ATAGGGTCGGCTTTCATTTAAGTTCATGCCGAGTCGGTGCAGTGCGCGCTGCACTTCGGTTTGCGCGGTCGACCGGCCGATGCGGGTGCTCAAGCGCTCGATGATTTCACTCGGGGAACGAATATCCAGGGCTAGGCGAACCGGATGGCTAAGCTCATCGTCCGAGCACAGTTCCGCGCTATAGCGCTCTTCGTCGGATTGGCGGCTGAGGTAGGACACCACCAGGAACACCAGGGTGTTCAAACCGAGGCTCCAAAGGGTGATATGGCTCCATTCGCTGATACCTATGGGAATCGGGGTATCCCAGATCGGCAGGGTTGCGCTGGTCCAGCCCTGCACCATTGGCAGCATCAAACCAAAGAACCAGATATTACTGCCCACCATAAGGCCGGCAATAAAACCCCGTCTATTGCCGCGTGGCCAGTGGGCCACTGCCATCAGCCCCGGCAGCAGCTGCAGAGTCGCGATAAAAGCGGCGATGGCGAGTTCGGTTAGGTTGAAGCGGTTGTTTAGGGCCACGTAGAACAGGTAACCACCCAGCAATATCGCCGCAATCAGCACGCGGCGCATCCAGATCAGCTGACCGTAAACATCGCGTTTGGCCCGCAAATGAATAATCGGCAGAAGCCAGTGGTTGAGGATCATAGTGGCGAGAGCCAGCGCTATGGCGATCATGGCACCGGTCGCCGCGGACAGGCCGCCGACAAAAGCGATGATCGCAAAGGTGCTGCTGCCTGCGGCCATTGGCACAGAAAGTGGGAAATACTGCGCCGGCACATCCAGCTTCATGGCGATACCTCCCCACAAAATTGGGAAGATCGGTAGCGCCATGACCAACAGGAACAAGGGGAATGCCCAGGTGACAGTGCGGTTGGTGTGTTTCACCGGGTTTTCCACCACGGTCATGTGAAAAATGTGCGGCATGGAGACCGCAGTGGCAATGAAGACCAACAGCAGCGCGTGATGAGAGGATTTATCCGGCGGATTATTAAGCGCATCCAGATGCTCCGGGTGGGCCGCCAGCCATTGGTCCAGACCGCCCATGTCCCCGAAAACTTTGAAAATAACAAACAAACCCACCGCCACAAGACCAAAAACTTTGACGAGGGATTCGAACGCCATCACCGTCACCAAGCCTTTGTGATGCTCGCGATTGGAGCCGAAGACGGTGGCGAACAGAGCGATAGCTACGCAATAGATCAACGCCAGTGTTTGGCGCAGTCCGAATTCTGAAAGGTCAGGGCTTAGCGCTTCGTGATTACCCCGGGTGAACAGGTGCATGGTGTCGGCCACGGCCTGGATCTGCAGCGTCAACAGCGGCGCCATTGCCATCAGCATGACCAGCGTCACTAGGCCACCGACGGAGTGACTGTGATAGCGGAATACCAGCAAATCCGCCATGGAATTCACCTGGAAACGCCGCGCCAATTCCACCAGAGGCTTAAGTGCATAGGACGAAAACAGGAACAGAGTGCCAGTGCCGAGATAGTAGGCCAGAGCGCCATAGCCAAAGTCTGCCGCCAGATCCACCACACCGTAGAACGCCCAGGCGCTGGCAAAAATTCCGAGGGAAAAAATATACGTCAGCGGATGGCTCACCACCTTGTCGGACACCCAGCCGCGCTCGGTGCTGTAGGCGATGGCGAACAAGACAACAAGATAAGTGGCACTGATCAGCGCCACTTCAACAAAACTCAGCGTCATTCAGAGTGCCAGTGCAGGAGAAGAGTGGTTTGAATGCTTATAAAGAATCATCGCGGCTATCCCGTTTTTGCAGTAGATAGGCACCAATGATGACCGCGATCCAAATAATGAAGGGTTTATACCACCCGCGATGAGCATCTGTAGCCCATTCCAGCAACGACGGCAGAAAAACATAGGCAACCAATAACAAGAGGATCAGGGGGCTCTGCCGATTCATGAGAATACGCGGTGGTTAGATGGCGCGATGGTACTGAATGCGGGTTGCCGGAAGCAAATCATCAAAAACAGATTCAGTGGCAGCGCCAGTTAATCCATCTTGCATTTTTTGGTGGAAATTTCAGCAAAATGGCGGATCGGTATCTTCCTTGGCGTAAATATCTTGATATTTGTGTTCACCGACCTCCGGTGTTCGTTGAGAGGGGGTAGGCCTTGGAGTAGAATCTGCGCCCGGGATAGCGGTGTGCGACATAAAAATGCAAACCGGTGTGCAGCGATTATCCAGGCAGTAAGCCAAGTCCTTTCTTATCCGAGTTATTCAGCAGTCCGCGATGGGATTAGTGTCCGCAACCAATGCAGTGCGGGGCTTGTTGTCGTGGCCGGTATTTTTTCACTGCGACCTCCGATTGATGGTCATAAATTCTCACATCGGATTCTTCCTTCTTTACATTTACCCCTCAAAAAAATTGGACCTCATCACTCGGGCGGAGCGCCGTATGAAAACATCTCCAAGCTTGTTGGTTACCTGGCTGCTTTTGTTGATTGTTGCGCTGGGCTCTGGCTGTTCTCAAAAGAGTTCGCAGATCGATGGCGCGGATCAGCAGCCCGAAAATTCCGCCATCAGCGAGCTGGATGAGCTGATAGACGACGATAAAGTTGGCACCCTTAAACCGAGCGATCAAACAGAGAACCGTGTTCTCGTAAATGCGGGCGGCTTGCAGTTTGCCGATGCCAATTTGCTGGTGGTGTTGAATGGCCAAGTGGAGAGTTCCTCCGGTGTGCCGCTCAGATTGGTGCGCTGGACGCAGATCGAGGGGCCTCCGGTCACCATACTCAATCCGCTGGAACCTCGAACCGCCATACTGACGCCCGATGTCTCTACTGACACGAGACTGGTGTTCCGGTTGTATGGGGTGAACGTCAATGACTACGCCAATTCTGATACTGCGACAGTCATGGCGCAGTCTTTGGATAGGCCAGCAAAAGTTATCGGTGTTACGGCAAGCGAAAACGAAAGTTTTATCCGCTTTGCGGTAAAACTGAGGGAACCGGTGGAGGAACCTCTCGTTCTTGCCTATAGGACGATTGATAGGACGGCTGTTGGCGGGGAAGACTTCGCGTCCAAAGAGGAGACGCGGTTTGTTTTCCAAAGGGGGGAGAGCGAGAAGTTTATCGATATAGCGTTGCTTCAGGACGAGCAACCCGAGGATTTTGAATACTTTGAATTGCACGTCTACGATCCAGACAATCTGGATGATCCTGATCGCATCACCATCCGCAGTACCGGAGTGATTGTTGACCCTTCTTTCATGGATCAGGGCCCTTCATTCCCGACGACAAAACCTCGACCAATTGTTGGTGAAGACGCTCCGCAAACAGATTTGAATGGCTCTGCCGGTCTTGTGCGGGTCAATCTTTTTTGGGATGAGTCCGCAGAAGATCTCAATCTCGAAATAACCGACCCGTGCGCCAATGCCTTGGGCGTCGACAATTCGCCGATTGAATGTTTAGGCGGCTTAGGTTTTTTTGAGCGTCCGGAATTCAACGGTTGGGAAAATGCGTTTTGGCCTGATTACGCGCCCCCGGGGGAATACACGGTTTGGGTGGAACATGCCGGCGAATATCCGGCGGATTATGAGGTAAGAGTTTTTTCAGGCGAGGAACAAAAGGTTCTGCGCGGCACTATCGCCAATAACAACCGCATACCGGTATGGAGCTTTTTTCATGCTGGCGAAACCAGCAGCAGTTCGTCTTCCAGTAGTTCATCTTCAAGCAGTAGTTCATCTTCAAGCAGTTCGTCGTCGAGCAGCTCTTCATCAAGTGGAGATTCGTCGTCATCCAGCTCATCGAGCTCCAGTAGTTCAAGTTCATCCAGCTCTTCGAGTTCAAGCTCATCAAGCAGTAGCTCCAGTTCATCAAGCAGTTCGAGCTCATCGTCCAGTTCTTCGAGTTCATCCACTTCTTCGAGCTCTGCAAGTACATCAAGCAGTTCAAGTTCTTCAAGCAGTTCAAGTTCATCATCCAGCTCGTCTAGCTCGAGCAGTAGCTCAAGTTCGTCCAGCTCTTCCAGTTCAAGCTCCTCAAGCAGCAGCTCCAGTTCATCAAGCAGTTCGAGCTCATCCTCAAGTTCATCAAGTAGCTCGAGTTCTTCTTCTAGCGCTTCAAGCTCCAGCAGTTCCAGTTCGTCCAGCAGCTCGTCATCAAGTTCTTCCAGTTCATCGAGCAGTTCGAGTTCATCTTCTAGTTCAAGTAGCTCAAGCTCATCAAGTAGTTCAAGCTCGTCAAGTAGTTCAAGCTCATCAAGTAGCTCATCGTCAAGCTCCAGTTCATCAAGCAGTTCAAGCTCTAGTTCTTCCAGTTCCAGCAGCTCATCCTCAAGCTCGTCTAGCAGTTCTTCCAGCAGTTCAGGTTTTTTGCCTCTGCAGATAGAGCTGGCACCATTTGATTTTCCTGAATTACTAGCGCCCGAATTGTCGCTGACCGGATTTTTAAGTCTCGATCCGCAATTACCTTTGGTTGATGTAGTGGCCGCCGTTTTCAGGGAGAGTGAACTTGTTGCCAATGTCTCCTTGCCAGAATTGGATTCCTGGAGCGTGGAGGGCGGTGCATTTAGCGCCGTTCTACCGTTGCCAGCCCTTGTCGACGGAGTCTATGACGTGACGCTAACGGCGTCCGATGGCGTGCGCACGGCAATAACGGAAGCTCGCTCATTTGTTTATCGAACTCCGGTGCCACTGAGCATCACACTTGAGTCTCCGGTGTCGGGACAGACATATTTTTCTCCTGTTGCGGTTAGTGGTTATGTAACGGCGGACAGAACAGCCAGCCCGATTATCCGTGCATCGCTACAGCGCGTGGACGGTCCCAATAGCGAAGTCGTTGATTTGCCGCTGAACATCGAAGGTTGGTCATTTGCTGCGACCATCGACGCGTTGGGTACGTATGCGCTGACGGTTGAGGCTGTTGACGGCGAGGTGCAGGCAACTGAATCGGTCCGATTTGAGTATGCGGAAGCCAGGGGCGTGCAGATGCCTCTCGATGAACTTGTTAATGAAGTGTTGCCCGATCAAGATGGTTTTAATAACGCCGGTACGCTGATCGGCGAGACAAGATTGTCTTTTGCTCAAGGAGTTGTTGATCAGGCGTTGCGATTTGGTGCGGAAAATTATGTCGAGATCGCAAATCACAATGAGGTCAATTTCGGCGAGGGCGATTTCTCCATATTTATCTGGGTCAAAACCTCGCGCAATGGAATTGTTCAGTCGCTATTGGAAAAACGGCCGGTAGAAGTAGATGAAGTGCCTGGTTACACCTTGTACCTGAGCGCAAACGGCACGCCATCATTGCAGATGGTCAGTGAAGTGCCAGGCGGAACGATTGACTGGACTAACTTTGAGAGCCCACTGAATGGCGTTCAGCCATCATCAGCGGCGGATGGCTTTTGGCACCATGTTGGCGTAACCGTCGAACGCAATGCGGTTGAGGGATTGAAACTGTATCTCGACGGCCGTGTAGTCGGGACGTTCAATCCCACCGGTCACACAGCGTCACTGAACAACGATGCGCCGTTGTCGTTGGGGCGTCATGTGACATGGCCGGACAGTTATTTGGCCGGCAGCATGGACGATCTTGTGATTGTTAAACGCGCGCTCTCGCCGGAAGACATTCAAGGCTTAATCGCGCGTGCCAGCATTGATGTGCCGCAGGAAGGATTTCTGCAATTGACCAATCCTGTCGCTGACACTTCTTATAGCGGCATGGTTGGAATTTCTGGTTCCTACAATCTTGACCCTGGGTTGACGCCTGTGGCCTTGGAAATAATCGATACCACCGGCGCACTTACACCCCTCGCCGTAGAAATCGATGATGGATCATCCAGCGGTGACTTCAATATTGAGGCGGACTGCCGTGTTTTTTCTCCCGGAACAAACACCATTCAGGCCCGCTTGACCGATCATCTTGAGCAGACGTTGTTATCGCCGTTGGTGTCCTTCGAGTTTCATTTGCCGGCGCCGGATGTGCAGTTGGAAGTAACGAGCAATGACAGTAACGGGGTGTATATCTACGGCCGCGCCGATTTCAGCGGCTGCCCGTTGGGCACTGCGCAATCGCCGCAAATCCGTGTATCTATAAATGGAGAACCGATAGCAGTCGACATCGTTAGCGGCCAATTGCCTGGCGATTTTATCTTTGGATTAAGTTCGGAGTGGTTGCAGCAGGGCGATAACGTGATTCGGGTTGAGGTTGTCGATCCGCGTGATCCCGACGTTATCGGCAGTGCAGCGATCACCGTTCCTTATGCGTCTGTTTTTTCTGTGTCGATCGTTAACCCGGCCGTTAATGCTACCCTCGCCGGTCATGTGCAGGTCTACGGTTATTTCGCCAATGCTCGCGGTCCACTAAATTTGTATACGGAACTCGACGGCAAAACCTTTATTGAAAATGTGCCGGTAAACGGCAATCAGACTTTCACATTCACTATTCCCGCGGAATTGCTTCAGGCTGCGGGTCAGCACGGCCTATATCTAAGAGCTTTTGATCAGGGCTCCGATCGGGAAGCTGAGGCAAAGATGGAATTTTCCTATAAATCCGGAAGTGAATTGCTGCCAGGCGGAGATTTGTTGGTGCTCAACGACATGGATGCCTTATCTCTGGAGCAAAATCGTCCCTGGTTTTTAAATTGGGCCAATTTTGTTATCGATTTTGACAGTGGGCGAAAAAATTCTGTGTTGTTTGTCGCCTCCGAAAAAACGTGTAGTTTGGTAGATGAGATAAACGGCTACTGCGCGCGGGCAAAAACCGTATTAAGTGAGCTCTATCAGGAAAACGGCTATGAATTTTCCGTGATAGAACGTGCATTGCTTGCCGAGATTCCGGCGCACATCAAACTCTTGATTCTTTTCCTGCCGGATACTGAATTCAATGAAAAGGAAATTCTGGCACTAAAGAACTTTTCCGCTTCCGGTGGGCGCATTGTCTATGTGGGGGAGAGTTATTCTTGTCCGGAATGCTATTCCGAAGATGCACAGGCGCAGTTCTTCCAGCAAATGGGCGTAGAAATCCAACAACTTCGAGGCATTACTTATGAAACAATCTACAAACCCAATGGTGAGCTGCATCAGCTGACCGCCGGTATAGACGCTGTTGGTGTCATAGATGTTGGGGTTTTTTCGGTTGGGGCGAATGTTGTGCCGCTGGTGATTTCAGAATTCAATCAGGTGATTGCGGCCGTGGCCAAAATCAATACCAATCCCTATGAAGATCTCCAAATCGGCATTGAAACGCCTCGCGACGGCACTTCCTACGATCGCGATCAATTGCCTTTACTAACGGGATTTATTGAGCAGTCGGATCTGAACAGTGGTCGTCCAACCATTACTGCAACTATCCGTAGCGGCGCGACCCGTGTGCCGGAAATTGTGGATGTGACGGAATGCTGGTTTGAAGGGTGCCGCTTGCCGAATGAAATACTGTGGGATGAAAATACGATTGAAGTTCGTGCAGTTACGCCGGCGGGTTTTGGCGCTACGGATAGCGTAACTTTTTCAGTGCTTCAACAGCGTAATGTTCAATTTCAACTTCTCCAGCCATCCAGCGAGCTGACGTATACGCTCGCTACTCCCCCCGAGATAGTAGGCTCTGTCATAGATGGAGATACAGGTCAGCAGCTGACTTTCGATGTAGTGCAGATGTATTTGATTGATTCTCAAGGGAACCGTGAAAGTGATCTGCCTGCCATAGATATTACAGATTGCATCAACTCAAGAAGCGGTTGTGCTATTTCTACTGATGGGCTGGAAAATATCAATTATCGCGAGATAGTTTGGTCCGCCGGTGGTGTCAGCGATAGCTATATTTTCTCATTTAACTTCCAGGCTTTATTTGAGCCAGATTTGACTTTAAGGACTCCGGGCGGAGAGAGTCATTTATTGGAAGTTCCACTTTCCGGTAGTTTGGTCTGGGATCTCGGTGCGGGTTCCGCAAATTTAAATGTGCAAATTCGCTCTGCAACTGGCGCAATAGTAGGAGATACGATAACGCGATTTGTTGGTAATGGAGAGTTCGACCTTTCAATCCCAAGATCTGCATTTCCGTCTGATGGTGTATATCAGTTGGTTGTCTGGGCTGAATCTGAAAGTATCACTGGATATCGAACTCCCACACGCACATCAAGTAGTTTCACGTTGGAATATTTGGAAGATCTGATCGTTACTCTTGATCGGCCAACAGTTGCTCAAACACCGTTAGTTATGAGTAGCACAAATTTTAATTATCGTGCAGAGGGACGCTGGACTTCCGATCCTCGTTACCCGGCGGCTCGCATGTTGATTTACACCCGCGGCGGGCCAAATAATTTCAGCAGCACTGGAAATCAAACCCCTAATATGAATGCTGACGGCACATTTGTGGCATTTTTGGTGATGAATACATTTGATCCTCCGTCGGGCAATTACGAAGTCTATATAGAAATAGAAGACACTTTAGGGCGGCGATCCAGGAGTCGGGTGGTTCCGATCGTTTATACTCGGGTTGCTGAATGACTCGGGTTTTCTTTGCTGAACTATCCTGACGATTTGGTGCCATGGCTGATAGCATCAGCCAACAAGTTGGAAATGTCTCCTATCTTGGAGGGGCTGTACCCGAGACAAGAAAGAGCGTTGTAGATGTTAAGGTGCGCCGAGGTTAAATCGATGGCCAGCGCATGATTCTGCTTGCTCAACTTGTTTCCGTCCTTATCTTTAATAACCGGAATATGGGCATAAGTCGGCGGTGTTTTTCCGAGGATGTGATAAAGAAATATCTGCCGTGCTGTCGTATCCAGCAAATCATCGCCTCGCACCACGTCTGTAATTCCCTGATCTATATCGTCCACCACCACCGCCAACTGATAAGCGAATAAGCCATCCTTGCGATGAATAACAAAATCGCCGCTGACTTGATTGATGTCTTCGAATTGTGCACCGCAGATGCGATCTGTAAACCCAATTTTATTTTTCAGATAACTAAATGCAGGAGGCAGATCCGCTACTTTTAAACGCAGCGCACATGATTCGTCGGGTGTCGGGCGCTGATAACGGCAGTGGCCATCGTAACGGCCATGTAGAGGCGCAAGGCGTGCTCGGGTACAGTTGCAGCGATAGAGCAAATCCAACTTTTTCAGATGATTCAGGCAGTCCCAATAAGCTTCGGATCTCTGGCTTTGATAGCGGATTTCGCCATCCCAGAATAATCCGTGGGCTTCCAGCGTGCGTTTAATGGAATCGGCTGCACCGGGTTGTTCGCGGGGCGGGTCTATATCTTCGATGCGCAGCAGCCATTTGCCGCCATGACGTTTGGCGTCGAGATAGCTTGCTAATGCGCATACCAATGAGCCGAAATGCAAAGGACCGGTGGGAGAGGGGGCGAAGCGGCCGACGTAGGGAGAACGAATGGCTGAAGCCATGCTGACGATAAACGAAAAGAGAAATTAAAAAGGGCCGGAGACCGGCCCTTGAGATATCAACCCATTACTTGTTTTTCTTTAATTTCTTCGATGGTTTTACAGTCGACGCAGTGAGTGG
>JBQGED010000055.1:0-14805 GCA_052039425.1 Sphingobacterium griseoflavum
GCGCCTGACCACCGACGGTGACTACAACAAACAACTGGGCAGCGCTTACCTGAAAAAAATGCTTGAGCGCTACGATGGTGATGAGGCGCTGGCGGTGTCTGCCTATAACGCCGGCCCCAGTCGGGTAGACCAGTGGTTACAGAGCCATGGCGATCCCCGCCGGGGGGAAATCAGCCGCACCAACTGGGTAGAGCGCATCCCTTTTTCCGAAACCCGTGATTACACCGCCAAAATATTGCGCGACCTGAACGGCACCACGGCAGCACTATCGGCAATTCAAAAAGCCGGTGCCTCGCCCCAAGCCGGTGTAAGGAATGCATCAGAAGAATTTAAGTCGACGCCAGAAACAGTCGCTTTGCATCAGAAAGCCACCCATTTTGTTGCCGAAGGCACCCATCAATCCCGTTCTGCAGCCTTTGCGCAGGTCGTTCGGATTGAGCGTAAAGAGACCGATTTATGAGTACTCTCAATCAAATCGCCTACAGCGGCGTGCGCGCAGCGCAAGTTGCCATTGCCACTACCGGACAGAACATCGCCAACGTGAACACACCGGGCTTCAGTCGCCTGAATCCGGTCATGGCGTCAATCGGTGGACTCGGTGGTCTGAACATCGGTGGCGGAGTGGAAGTCACTCGTATTCGTCGTTTATCCGATGACTTCCAGAATCAGCAGTTGTGGCGTGCGACTACCGAGCAAAACTACTACAGCAGCTCGCAGCAGTATTACACCGCGGTTGAAGGTTTGATGGCCGGTGAAGGTTCGAGCATCAGCGTCGGGCTTGACCGATTTTTCGCTGCCTTAAGCGAGGCCAGTGCAACGCCAGGTTCAATCGCGCTGCGGCAACAGATCATCAGTGAAACCAGCAACCTCAGTCAGCGTTTTAACGGTCTCAACACCAACATTGACCTGCAGATTCAAGCATTGAAAGAACAGCGCACCGCCATGGTCACCGAAATTAATGGTCTGACCAGCAACATTGCGTTGTTGAATGAAAAAATTATCGCTGCCGAGTCGGTTAAGAGTGATACCTCGGCGTTGCGCGATCATCGCGAATCTCTGGTTAGCAGCCTGAGCCAATATGCCTCCCTGCGGGTCAACGAAGTGGCAGACGGCTCCATTAGCGTGGCATTGGTGAACGGCCAACCACTGGTAACCGGTACCACCGCCGGTCAGTTGCAAATTAACGGAAACGCCAACGGCGAGCAGGAAGTGGCGTTGTCCTTTGCCGGTTCGAGCTTTCCCCTGCAGCAGGATAGCTTCGGCGGTGCATTTGGTGGTTTGTATGAAGCGGAGTACGGCACCCTACGGCCGATTCAGAGCGACTTACACGACATGGCTAGCGCACTGGCGCAGATGGTTAACGACGTACTGGCGACTGGTTTTGATTTGCATGGCAATCCAGGTCAGCCATTGCTGATCTACAACGCCGCAAGCACCACGGAAATGTTGAAGATCAATGATCTGACTCCAGAGGAACTGGCTTTTTCATCGGCGCCTGGTGAAAGCGGCAACAACGAAGTCTTGCTCGGTTTGCTGGAACTCAAAAACCGCACCGTTAACGTCGGCGACAGCCAGTTCACCTTGAATGATGCCTATGCCGGCCTGTTGGGCGAAATCGCCAGCACCAGCCGCCAAAATCAGTCTGACCTGAAATCATCCACCACCGTGACCCAACAAGCTCAGGCACAACGAGACTCGGTCAGTGCGGTCAATCTGGATGAAGAAGGTATCAACCTGATGAATTATCAGCAGGCGTATCAAGCCAACATGAAAGTGATTACCACAGCCAATCGCCTGTTCGACGATATGCTCGCGGCGTTTTGATGTTGGCATTCAATCGTTGAAGCAGGCATTAAACCTTTCATTACGATCATTTATTGACCGAGGCAAGCATGCGGATTACCAATGCACAAATTACCGCCATGATGCACAACTCCATGAATGGCAGTTCGGCGGAACTCGCCAAGCTGATGCAGCAACTTGCAACCAATAAACGCATGCTGTTGCCATCTGACGATCCTATTTCCAGCGTTCGAGTGCTGCGGATTCAGCGGGAAGAGGCCAGCCTCGAGCAATATCGCAAGAACATCGCCAACGTCTCCGGCAGCCTGTCGACTCAGGAAGCGAATCTCAAAGCCACCTCCGACGCCATGCTCAATGTGCGCGATTTGCTGTTGTGGGCGGCCAACGGCTCCAACACCAAGGAGGGGCTGGCCGCGATGGCAGGCGAATTGGAAATCATCGAACAGACAATTTTCAGCTTTGCCAACGTGCGTGACGAAGAAGGTCGCTATTTATTCTCCGGCACTTTAAGCGACGCCCCGGCCGTCAGTTTTGATGACACAACTCAGACTTATACCGTCGACGGCAACGATAAACACCGTCAAGCCGCCGTGGCAAACGGAGTATTGGTCGATGAGAATGTGACCGCGCAATCGGTGTTTGGCCCGAACATGGATATGTTGAATTCGCTGCATGGCCTGATTGCTAAACTCAAAGATCCCACCCTGGACGTGAATGACGTCCGCGCCGATATCCACGCAACCATTGATCAGCTGGACATTACGCACGCCAGTTTATTGGGAACCATTACGGAGCTCGGTGGGCGTCAAAATACCCTGAGCATGCTGACCAACAGCAACGACGAGGTATCACTGGTCAATCAGAAACTTGAAGGCGAGCTTTCCAGCCTCGATTACGCCGGCGCAACCATCGATTTGCAGAATTATCAGTTGGCATTGCAGGCCACGCAGAAGACTTATTTAAAGATCAATCAACTGTCGCTGTTCAGTCTGTTGTAAGCATGAAGAGGCTCTGTAACAAGCTAATTAGTTGCTTTATCAGTCACCAATGTTATGAAAATAGATAAACAATTACCGGTTACCACAGCTCTTGACCCTCACCATCGTCCGCAAACTCCCTTGCCGGACACGGCGGTCAGGCCGCGCCCCGCCGAAACCAATCCAACTGAGGCGCGTGCACCCGAGCGCGTGCCGCGGCGCGAGTCGAGCTTCAACTTGCAGCTCAACCAGCAGCTGTCGTCGATGCAGTCGGCAGAGCATTATCTGAGCGAACTGAGTAACCAATTGGCTGCGCTCAAGTTAAACCTCAGCCGCCAGCTGAGTTCGCCGCAAACTGCCAACGAACGCAGCAGCATTCAGCAGACGGTGCAAAAGCTCAATTCATTGCTGGAACAGCGCAGTAAGTTATCGGGCAATTCCCTCGATGCGATGCTCAAGCTGCGCCTCAACGAGCCGTTGCGCAGCCGGTTCAGCATTCAAGGTCTTGAATCCATCCAGATGTTGCAGGCTAATGGCGCAGAGACTCTGGTATTCAGCGCTGGAAACGCGTTTTCTGAACCGCTGGCTGTGGTCCTTGAAGGGGGCATGAGCGGAGAGCAGATTCTGCGGCGTTTTAATAACAGCTTGGGGCAGGCGGGCATTCGCGCAGAGCTGGACAGCGAGGGCGCACTGAAATTTACCGCACCAGAACACAACTGGCGGAAAATCAAAGAACAGTTACGGGTTCAGGGCGAAGGTAAGCTGTTTGCCAAAGGTGTTTTTACGCCCGTTGCAACTGTCGAAGATGGCCTGTTGGGCTTCACGAGCAATCTGAAGCAGGACTCAATCGAGGAATTGCGTGAGCTACTCAATTCGGTGGTGGCGTCTCTGGACAGGATTGCGGCATTGCGCGAGCAGCTCAGCCAGCGTGAAGCCGATGTACGGGAGTTTCTCGCACGTCAGGAGAATCTCGATGAAAAACAATGGGCACTGACTTTTGCCAGCACGGTCTTTAATCCTCAGACGCGCAAGCAATCCCATTACGCCAGCATCGCACAAACCGTTGTCGCACAGGCGAATCTCACACGCTTTGCCGTTGTCAGTTTGCTGGCTTGATGCGGCATTTTTTTGCTTTTCATCTGAGCGCTGACTGGCATTGCCTTGGTGCTCATCATTTTTTATCAAGAGGTTTGGAGCCATGCGCCCCCCGGACGCGGACAGGTCAAAATTTGATTTGTGCGGTATCGCTCAACGCGACGGTTCGCATTCACCGTGTATTCGTAAAGATCAAAACGTTGTAGCATCCCCGATGAATGTGTGGATGTGGCCTTGGAACATTGGCTCAAGAATCGGGAAAAAGATCGCGTCAGTCTTTTCTGGTGGTTTCGATCGCGTGCGAGGCTCAGAAAAACCTATGGTATACGTACAGCGAGATGATCAGGGACGCTTATTGCGGGTGGAATATGCTCCGTTTGAAGGCATGAGCGGCGTTCTGTCCGTTGAAAGCGAGGAGCTGCACAATTGGCTCGCGGTAAAAGAAGAAGTGAAAGCGCGCCTGGACCGTTTGAACCATTCAGATTTAGAACTGGTTAGAGTTCTTGAGGATGTGGTTATCGTACTGGTTGATCGCGGTGTTATCCAGTACACCGATTTACCTGAAGCCGCGCGTATAAAACTCGACGAGCGCGCAGTTGCCCGCGCGGATATTGAAGGTTTATGCGGCGAGTTGGGAGTTGGTCGAACCAACCAATAATCAAAAACCAGTCGACACTTAAAACACCAGTTATCATTCAGTAAACTGGGTCATTATTGATGCCGCGTTTTCGTTTAAGTAAACCTACTGAGTTGCTGCGGTAAATTTCCGTCCAATCGTTAACGATCACTGAAAAATAAAATCAATTTATTTTAAGAGTCTCTGAAAAACATTAGGGCGGAGAGATGGTTATCCAGGCCGAATAAATGCTTTGGGGATTGGACGGTTTAAGGCAGGGCACGTCTCTGTGGGGAAACCCGCCCGTTGTTCGGGAAATGGCTTATGGTATGTCCGGTATTTTTTGATACCGGAGTTAACGAAAATAAATCAGCGGGAAGATTCCTCTACCAGCAGACTGATTGCTGCCAAGGCTTCGGGATCTTTCGATTTAATTTTGTTGGCAATGTGATGCTGGAAAAAATAACGGAAATGATCGTCTGACTGTGCGGCGTACAGACATTCATCACCCGGCAACACCGGTGTGCTCTCCACTTTATCTTCATTGATCAACATGCCCGAAATCGTGCCGTCGTTGTGCAGCCGCCAGCTGACAACTTCCTGCAAAATGAGGCTTTTGTAATCCGGGCCTGATAAAACCGCATGGGTGCCGATAGTGTCCGGAATTTCCTGCACAATATCCTGCGGGTTTTCACACTCGTAATCGTAATATTCCGCAGCAGTTTCCAATTCGACGACTTTGTGAATGGGCGCCTCAAAAAATATTTCGTCAATACCCGAGTCGTAATAACCTTCCCATTGTCCGTTGAGCGGATCCTGTATGTCGGTGCAGGGTACTATGTCGTTCAGCCAGGGAACCAGGCCCACCACTTCTCCATTTGCGCGCAATCCCCAAGCAAGAATTTTCAGGCTGAAAAGTTTATCCGAACTGGCTTCGTTCGAATAAAGCATTTCAAGACCGTCAAGTTCTGGGGAAAGTCGAATGAAGCGGGTGTCCTTGAGGGGGATATAAGGCTTCCCGGTAAAGAGGTCGATCACGTTGTCGAGCTTGTGACCGGAGTTCGAGGTCTTCATAATACCACCTCCGAGCTAGGGGCTTGTCTGCTCATGGGAGCGGGTTAGCCTAAGCGGCATACAGCAAATTTATGACGCCTACGTATAAACAGTATATGTAGAATGCCAATAACTCAACACCTTGTTGCACAAATTTTTAACCTGCTGCGCTTCCATTCCGTTCTTCTGCAAATAACTATTGTTTTTGGCATAAGCAGTTATTCATCCAAAATACATACCATGCGGTAGTTTTCACCTGTCATGCACAACGCTTTCGATCTCATTCGGCTCTTTGAACGCTGCTTTTTCACAGAATTTCATACGCGCTTGGAGGGTGGGGCGGAAGAGCCTCTATATTGTCCAATTGGCGAAAATACCCCTGCGAGGATCATTTTTACACGGGATTATTTCTCCAGTGCGTTACATGAGGTGGCTCATTGGTGTGTTGCAGGAGAATATCGTCGGACCTTACAGGATTATGGTTATTGGTACGCGCCCGACGGCCGTAGCTTGGCGCAACAGGCGGAATTTGAACGGATGGAAGTCAAACCCCAAGCATTGGAATGGATTTTTAGCGTTGCGTGCGGCATACGGT
Source organism: Sphingobacterium griseoflavum (assembly GCA_052039425.1). Lineage (GTDB taxonomy): Bacteria > Pseudomonadota > Gammaproteobacteria > Pseudomonadales > Cellvibrionaceae > UBA5868. The sequence goes on from JBQGED010000055.1 coordinate 6,140, forward strand.
TCCGCGTGAGTGCCGACAATTTGACTTCCGGTCTTTGCGCCAGCACCGCATTTAAAGAGGCCATATCCGGCCAAGCGCGAGCTTACTGTGGTGGTTTGCCCGCGCGGCCCGCGCGTTTTGTTGCGGCCCTTGGCGACTTTTATCAGCAAAAAAATATTTTGGATCCCGCTCAGTATGGCGCCGATGGTTTGGTGTGATGCACGCGAAGCCATTGCGTTTTGCCAGCGGAATCGCGGCAGTTGTTGAAGCCCTGCTCATGGCTTGGCATTATCCCGCACACCGTGCGCCTTTGCGTCGACACTACCCATCGCCTTCCCTTTACTGATCAAGGTCTATATGAAAATCCTTGCGGATGAAAACATCCCTTACGTGCGTGACTTTTTCTCACCCTTTGGCGAGGTCACCACGGCGCCAGGTCGCCATTTGTCGCCAGAGCAGGTCCATGATGCGGACATATTGCTGGTGCGCTCAGTCACCCGCGTCAATGAAGCGCTGCTCGCCGGCAGTAAAGTACGGTTTGTCGGCACTTGTACCATCGGTATCGACCATCTGGACACGGAATATTTACGTCGCAATCACATCACCTATGCCAGCGCCCCCGGCTGCAACGCTGGAGGCGTGGTCCAGTATGTGCTGACCGCCTTGACGGAGTTGGCCGCCAACTGGCGGCAAAAGCGGATCGGCGTAATTGGCTGTGGCAATGTCGGCAGCCGCCTGTGCCGTACCCTCGAGGCACTTAAGGTGAATTATTGCGCCTATGACCCGTTCCTGGCGAAGGTGGACAATCGACGTCTGGTTGCGGTTGAGCAAGCCCTTGATTGCGACATCATTTGCATGCATACCCCTTACACCACGGCCGGCCCGTTTCCGACCCATCACATGATTGGTTTCGAACAGCTGCGCCGGCTGCGGCCGGGCAGCATTCTTGTCAACGCGGGGCGCGGCGGCGCCATTGATAACTTGGCACTTTTGGCGCATCTGCAGGCCGATGCGGATCTGCGGGTGGTGCTGGACGTGTGGGAGCACGAACCTGAGATTAATCTGGCTCTATTGGAGATGGTTGCTCTGGGTACGCCGCACATTGCCGGTTATAGCTACGAAGGCAAACTCAACGGCTCCGCCATGATCCATGCCGCGCTGACGACGTTTCTCGGGCTGGATGAGCTGGAAATGGGCCGCCACCGCCAGCGCTTGATGGAGCACCTGCTCGGCCCGGTGGAGACGCTGCTCGGGGGTGAGCTGAATCAGGCAATTCGGGCCACTTACGATATAGCTGCGGACGACCGCCGTATGCGCGAAGCACTTTTTGCCGCTCCCGCCGATCAGGTGGGGGCCGCGTTTGACCGCCTGCGCAAAACTTACCCGGAGCGGCGCGAATTCAGTCACTTCCGCATCGCCGCTGATGGCAATGAGCTCTCGGCAGATTTCCATGCCGCCGGATTTTCCAGCTATGACTGATCGGTCGCGGCATTTCCGTCTGGGGCTGGTGGTCAATCCCTACGCCGGTGTGGGCGGCCCTGCCGCCAACAAAGGCAGCGATGATTTGCGGATTCAGACCATGGCACGGGCGGGTGAGCTGCCGCTGACCGCTGCGACGCGGGCGCGATCATTTCTTACCGCTTTGCAAGTGCCGGAGGATTGTGAGTTCACCCTCGTCACAGTGCCGGGTCCTATGGGCGGAGACTTGGCGGCTGATCTTGATCTGACAGTGGAACTCACCGGTTTCCGTCCGGCTGAGCAAACCACTGCACTGGATACCCAAAATGCCACCCTGGCGTTGGCAGCGCGCAAGGTGGACTTATTGGTGTTTGTCGGCGGCGACGGCACCGCCCGCGATGTCTGCCGTGTGGTTCCTCCCACACAGCCGGCGCTGGGGGTGCCAGCCGGCGTCAAGATGCACAGTGGCGTTTATGCCATCAACCCGCAGACGGCGGCGGAACTGGTATCGCTGTTGTTGCGTGGAGAACTGGTCAACCTCGCTCGGCGAGAAGTGCGCGACATCGATGAAGAAGCGTTCCGCCAAGGCGTGGTGAAAAGCCGCCATTTTGGCGAAATGCTGACCCCGGAAGAGGGGCGTTTTGTCCAACATGTGAAGCAGGGTGGGCTCGAAGTCGAAGAAATGGTTCTGCTGGATATTGCAGAGCAGGTGTTGGAAGAGCTGACGGAGGACACGCTTTTGATCGTGGGGCCGGGCTCAACCACTTTGCAGGTGTTGCGCAATTGGAAGCTTAATGGCGGAACCCTGCTTGGAGTGGATATGGTCTGCGGTGGGGTAATGTTGGCAGAGGATGTGGATTCCAACACGCTCGTCACCTACTTGAACGATCACAAAGGGCCGGTGATGTTGATGGTGACCGCCATCGGCGGCCAGGGCCATATTATCGGGCGGGGCAATCAGCAGCTCACTCCTGAAATACTACGCCGCATCGGCCGTGACAATTTGCGGGTAATCGCCACCAAAACCAAACTCAAAACCCTCGAGGGGAGGCCGCTGTGCATGGACAGCGGCGATGCGCAACTCGATAACGAATGGCAGGGTTATATTCCCGTGGTTACCGGTTACGCCGACACGGTGCTTTATCCTCTCGGCTTTTTCCCGGAATCGGGGGAGCAGATTTTATGACGACGACACATTTCGGCAGCTGCCACTGTGGCGCCGTGGCCATCGAGGTGCACGCGCCTGAAGATATCGAAGTTCACGAATGCAATTGTTCCATGTGCGAGCGCACGGGCTTTCTGCATCTGATCGTGTCCAGACACCATTTCCAGCTGGTGCGCGGCGAGGATTCGATCACCACCTACACCTTTAACACAGGAGTGGCGCAGCATTATTTTTGCAAAATTTGCGGCTGCAAACCTTTTTATATTCCGCGCTCGAATCCGGACGGTTACAGCGTGAATGTTCGCTGTCTCGACAAAACCAGCATCGGCAAAATGACGGTGATTCCTTTCGACGGCCAAAATTGGGAGGCCAATGCGACCAGCTTGGCTGACCTTACGAATTCCAAAAGCTGATTGGCGATGAGTCGGCGGTATCTGCCGGTCGCGCCTTAATATCTGGCCCTAACTCACCGCAAACCACTCCAACCGAACCCTTAGCCTGTCATCCTGTCCATAAGTTCTCAGCCGATATAGAGGAAAAGAATATGACCGAAGTCGCCAATGTCGATTTTTCCGCGCGCCAGACCCTCCCCGAGGTCGATCCGCAATTCACTCGCCGCTGGTCGCCCCGCGCTATGCAAAAAGCACCTATTCCCGAGCGGGATCTTGCAGCCATATTCGAGGCAGCGCGCTGGTCGCCGTCCTGTTTTAACGATCAACCCTGGCGTTTCTATACCTCGACGGAAGCCACCTTCGACGCCTTCCTGAATCTCCTCAACACGGCCAATCAGACCTGGGCGAAAAACGCCGCAGTGTTGGGTTTTGTGGTCAGCCGCCAGCACTTCCGCCACAACGACAAACCCAATGCCCATGCGGATTTCGACAGCGGCTCCGCCTGGATGGCGGTGGCGCTGCAAGCGCACCAGCTCGGCTATCACGCCCACGGCATGGCCGGCGTCAACTTCGACGCCGCTTACGACTATTTAGGACTGGACCGGGATAAATTCCGGGTGATCTGTGGTTTTGCCTTGGGACGGCGCGGCGATCCGGCGCTGCTGACCCCCGAGCAGCAGGCCAAGGAAATTCCGAGCAGCCGCTTGCCTCTCCAGCAAGTTTGGTTCAGCAGCTCCGAATGATTTTTCGCTATGCGTCACCGCCGAGGCATGTGGCTAAATTTGAATTGCCGGGCGGCAACGCTTAGGTCTGGTGTAATATCGCCCGCAGTTTGGGGTGGTGCAGAGCACATATGACGGTGGAAATACCGGGGTACCGGATTGTTCGAGTATTGGGTAAAGGCGGCATGGCGACGGTGTATCTCGCCGTGCAGCAGATATTCGAACGCGAGGTTGCCTTGAAAGTCATGTCCACCGCGCTCGCAGAAGACCCGAGTTTTGGCCAGCGCTTCCTGCGCGAGGCGCGCATCGTCAGCCAACTCGTCCATCCCAACATCATCACCGTTTACGACGTGGGCGTGCATGACAACGCCTACTACCTCTCCATGGAATATGTCGCGGGGCCGGATCTCAAACACGCCCGCGAAAAGCTTTCCCTGACCCAGAAAATCCAGATCATTTTGGATATCACCAAAGCCTTGGATTTCGCCGGCAAAAAAGGCTACGTACACCGCGATATCAAGCCGGAAAACATTCTCCTGCGCAGCGACAGCTTCAGTGCGGTGCTGATGGATTTCGGCATTGCCCGCGCGGCGGAAACCGATCTCAGCGTCACCCAGACCGGCATGGCGCTCGGCACCCCTCATTACATGAGTCCCGAACAGGCCAAGGGACAAATAGTGGATCACCGCTCCGATCTGTACAGCCTGGGAGTGGTGTTCTACTTCTTGTTGACCGGTTCGGTGCCGTACCACGCGGATTCCGCAGTGGCGATCGGCATCAAGCATCTCACCGAGCCTGTGCCGACCCTGCCGGTCTATCTGCAGTCGCTGCAGCGGTTTATCGACAGATTGATGGCGAAGCGGCCGGAAGACCGCTTTCAGAGCGCGGCTGAGTTGATCACTGAGCTGCAACAGGTCGATACGCATGAGTTGGAAAAACGTGAGCGCGCCTATCTGCAGGAGCTGCAAGACAATTTGGCTGCTCACCCCACGGCAGATCCCACCGCAGAGACACAACTTCACGGCGCGTTGCAGGCCTCCTCGCCGGTTGCAAAACCCAGCACTGGTACGGTCACCACGTCCACGACCCATATCACCCGACTCAACCGGGTAGCTGGGCTGCTCTGGCAATACAAGCTTCTGGCGGCGGGCGCACTGTTGGTGATCCTCGCGGCGACCGTCATTGTCAAAAGGCCATTCAGCAATGGCGACACGCCACCGGCTACCGCACGAAGCGTTCCGGCAAAACCGGCACCGGCCACCCGCGCCGCTCCTGTCAAAGAGGTCCCCATCGAAGAGGATTGGGCACAAGACGCACCGGACGCGCCGGTTTATTCTGCGGGACCGGTGCAGGACATCCGCCTCTCCGACCTGACTGGGCCGGAATATCGCCGCAATCAGGAGCAGCCTCAGGCGCAGACGCGCCCAGCCGAGCTAGTTCAGCGCCTGCAGCGAAGTCTGCAGAGGGCTACCGGTCGCACCTCTGTGCGTGAAATTACCTTGAGCGAAAAAGTGTCCGAGCTGCGTGCCCGACTGCAGCGCGACTCGCGCGACCTGGAAGCGCAGAAGAGCTTGGCAATGCTGGCGGCGGAATACTTTAAAAAAGCCAATGATTTTGTCAGCGAAGGCGATTTCGCCTCGGCGCAGAACGCGCTGACCAAGGGGCGCAGCCTGTTCCCGGAATACCGCGGTCAATACGAGCCGTTGGCGGAGCGCTTAAAATCCCGCGACCGTTTGGAGCGCCTGTTGGCCAAGGCACAGGAGCAGCTGGCCGCTGGCAAGCTCGTGTCGCCTTGGCGCAATAACGCGCTGCACTTTTATCGCAGCGCGCTCAAAGTCGATGGCGAGCTGACGGTAGCCCAACGCGGCATCCGCGAGGTGGAGCAGGCGCTGATGGTCCAGGCGCGCCAGCACTACACGAATGACGAATGGAAGGAGGCGGCAGACGCGGCGGAGGAGGTGCTGCAGATTCGCCCAGATAGTCAGGAGGCGCGCCAGTTTTTGCTCAAGCTGGAGCAGCGTCGCAGCGACGCCAAGCCACCGCGAGAAGCCGAGCGTCTGCAGGGCGATATAGCGGCGTCCCGCTCGGTCAGTCTGAGTGAGGGAATGCCGCTCGAACCCGTGCCCACAGACGGCCTTCAGATTCAGCAACTGCGCGTGGACGGCAAGCTTCTGTCCGGCATGAACGCGCGGCAATTGCAGGTGGTGCAGGCACAGCGCACCTTGTTTGTCTCTTTTGAATACAGGAACTTCCCCAGCGGAAAAATAGTGCTGCAGGCCGAACTAAAGGATCATAAAGGCAAGCGCGTGGCGGAAGTGCCGGTGGCGGTGGCGGAGGGCAACGGTTTGCAAAGATTCCGCATCGACAGGCCAAGGGAGTCCTTTGAACCGGGGCAATATCAACTGAGTCTTGTGCATGACGGCGCGGTGCTGATCCGCGTGGAATTTTTGATTCAATAGCCTAGTGGCATTCGCCACAAATTATTTCAGTGTGAAATAGATGCCGCGGATGGAAATATCCACCTCTTTGAACAAAGGATTTGTCGCCGCCGTGCCACCCGTGATGCTCTGCACGGTTTTGCGGTTGAGAGATTCGGCGGTGATGATCAGATTATTGTAAGTCTGATCTTTCTCAGCCTCGTAACGCCGCGGCGTGCGCACGTAATTCACCTCTTCGTAATAATTCAACCGTTCCATCGGAATCGTGATGCGCAGCCATTTATCCGCGTATTTGCTCTGGTCGATAGTGAGGATTTTATTCGCGCGGGCATTGCCGGAGGAGAGGACCAAGTCGATATTGGCTGCGCCTTTATCCAAGTTCCTCACCTGCGCTGGTGTCATCCAAGGAAACGCATCGGCGATTTGCTGCCGCGATGGAATGAGGCTGCCGGCGGAGTTAATTTTTAACTCGATAATCAAGCTCGCGATATCGGCGATGGCGATGGGCTCCACGTCCGTTTGCAAGCCGTTGGCGTGGGTGTTCTCCCAGGTATGGAATTTTTTTACCAGCACCGCGTGATAGGTTTTTTCGCCGTTACAACTCGGGTCTTCCCGCAGTTGTGCGCTGGTGATGTCGTAGCGGTCATGCGGCTGTTGCAGTTCGAGGAAATCGGCGGCTTTTTCCGGATTGCTGATATGGCTCCAGCCCGAGGAAAAATTGCGCTCAGGGCTGAATATAGTGAGTGCGCGGCCGAGGGATGCCTCGCCGTTGCAGGTGATGGTTTGGATCACGCTGCCATCTACCGTTTCTTGCGAGCCTTCGCCCGCGACGGTGCGCTCGCCAAGACTGCTGCAGTTGGCGAAAAGCAGAATGAACGCAACTAGACAAAAAATCTTTTGCAGAATCAGCCCGATTATCTTTGTTGTTGTATGGCCCTTACTCTGGATTAGCAGGTAGGACTTTTTGGCCCGGTGTTTGGGCGCTGTGGCGCGTAATGTATCAGACCTGGCACACTCTGCCAGCCCCCCAAAGCGCTTCCGTCCGCGGTGCCTGCGGCCATATGTCAGCAAACTCGCACACTTGAAGGGGCTTGGATAGGACGCGTAGTCGGTCTCATCGCCCACGCCTCATCCTGGAAGCTCTGGAAATGATCGTGGTAGGATGCGGCTCAGTTTTTTCCGCTCTCAATGGAATGTAACGCACGTTTTATCGCAGGGACCTATGGACATCATCATCCGTACTCAAGCTGGCAAACAATACCAACTGATTCGCCAGGACAAGCCCAACCGACATCCCACCAACACCGTTTACCAGTCGCCGGAGCAACTCAAGACTTTGCTGGCCGGTGCCGAGCCGTTGAGCCCCTCGACTTGGCCTGCCTTATGGCAAAAACTTCGCCCCGTCGACGGCGCCGCTCCCGGTAACCCCGCGGCCATTCTCGATGCGTTGCAGGACCTGGCGGGCAAACATCTGCTGCATATAGTGCCCTTCGAGCCTTACCGCAAAAAGCGAGGCCCCAATCGCGGTGCAACGGGTGGCTCGGGGGGCGGTGGTGAGTCCATCAGTCTCGGCGCCGCCCCGTCGACACCCACCGCTGCATCGGTTGCTCCACCTGCCGTCGCCAAAACCTTTTCCGCCGATGCCGCTGCCAGTGGCGACGCCCCTGCCAAAGGCAACGACTCTGCCGTTGCCGAATGTAAAACCGAGGGCGAACCCATCAGCATGATCTCCGGCGAGGAGCTGCTGCAGGTGACGGACTGTGTGCTGCCCGGGCCGGTAGCTTTTGCCTGGACGCGCACCTATCGCAGCTCCCATAACCGCGACACAGGTTTGGGGTGTGGTTGGACTTATACCGGTAGCGAGCGTCTGGAATTGGGTGGGCACGAGGTGCTGTATCACGACAGCGACGGCCGCACCGTGCAATTCCCGCTACCGAAAGTGCATCAGCGCAGCCGTTACATTCCGGAAGGGCTGATCCTCGACCGTATTGCTGAAGACGCCTTTATCCTGCGTCAGGCAGGCCAGCCGCTGCGGGTATTTACGCGCTATGGTGCTTTTTCCAGCTATTTGCACCTGACGCAGCTGCGCCATCCCGCCTATGCTCCCGCCGGCAACGTGTTGGGGGTGAAGTACGCAGAATCCGGCGTCGTCATTAACCTGCATTACAACGAGCACAACCAGCTCACGCAGTTGCAAGGCAATTGGGGCAAAAGTCTGGTGCTTAGTCGCAATGGCGAAGGGCACAGTATTCGCGTTGAATTAAAAGATCGCGCCAGCGGCGCGCGCAAAATCTTTGCGGAGTACGACTACGATTCCCACGGCGATTTAATTGCCCAGCGCAACGCCAGAGGTGTTGGTGAAAAATATGAATACCGCAACCATTTAATCCAGAAGCGCACTCTAGTCACCGGCTTCAATTTTTATTTCGAATGGGATGGCGAGGACAGCAGTGCGCGCTGTATCCACCAATGGGGCGACCGCGGAATTTACGATTACCGTTTTGAATGGTCT
>JBQGED010000056.1:0-7079 GCA_052039425.1 Sphingobacterium griseoflavum
GAGCACGCAGGGAATCAACCTATGAAAACGCTTTCTATGCAAAATTGGACGCGCCGTCGATTGCTGCAAGCTACAGCGCTGAGTGCTGGCGTTGCGCCATTTATGCCGATAAATGCCTTGCCAGCACCGCCGCGCAAGCGGCTTATTTTTGTGTACACACCCCTGGGCGCACCCAACGAATTATGGCAACCACGCGGCTGCGGAGCGGTCATGAGCTTACCGTTTGCATCCGCGCCGCTGGCGCCGGTAAAGCGACACTGCACATTTTTGACAAATTTCCAAATGCCAGATGGCGGCTTCGGGCACATGAAAAGAGTGCTCGGAGGTGGATTCGACGACGCTCACGCAACCACTTTGGATATTCATCTGGGGGAAGCGCTGCGCGACAATGTACAAGTGCCAAATCTTCATTTGGGCGCACATGCAAAATTTGAGTCGATTAGCGCGAAAGACCTCGAAAGCATCCGCTTTGCGAGCAGCGCGGCTGCGGTATACGGCCACCTATTCAACGGAACCAACGACGATACGCCTATTGATCGCAAATTCCGCGCGGCGTTGCCGTCATCCCCGGCGACCGATTTTGACACTGAGGTGGATCTGCAGATAGAACTGAGCGCGCTCGCCCTAAGTCGCAACGTCACTAATGTGGTTACGCTTATGTGGGGCGAGCAACAGGGGGAGTTTTATTTACCCGAGTCTTTTACTGAAATCCGCAGCGATTTCCACTCGGCGATTCATACGGCAAGCCGGCAAGCCTATGCCATATTCCGTGCGTATCTGTCGGCCAAGCTCGCCTATTTAATTCAGTTGCTTGAAGTAATGGGCGATGACGAGGGTCGGAGTTTGCTTGAAACCACTCTGGTTGTGCACGTTTCCGATCAAGGCGATGGCGATAATCACGACGGCACCAATCCCCCTTATTTTATTGCCGGTGGCAAAAATCTCTTTCGCAATGGCGCTGTCGTAAACGCCGGTGGTGCCTCCCAATACGATTTGATGGATACCATCGCGGCGGCGTACGGATTAGCCAATGTGAAATATGGTACGCGTGTGATCGAAGGGCTGAGACTTTAATGAAGGGCTGAGACTTTAATCTTGAATCTTGCACAGGGGCAAACGCGTAGCGCTCGCCCCCTTTCCCGCTTTTATTTGATGCGGAACATGACATTAATCGTCTGACCAACCGTAATGGTTTCCGGCGCAAACATAACGGTTTCGTAGCTGCCATCGGCCGTTTTAAAGGCCATGGTTCGCGCAGAGCCAGCGCCAAAATCCGCTACAAAATCGCCAAACGACGACACTTGGGAAATCGCAAAAACCGATTGGATTTTGCTGCCCAGGCCGTTGGCCATGGCAGTTGCTTTTTCTCTGGCGTCCGCACCCGCTGCTGCGATCAATTCCGCCTCTACCGCTTTGCGATTGGAGATATCAAAATCCGCGCGCACGCCGGACACATTGTTGGTGGCGATGAGATTGCCCATGATTTCCGGATATTGCGCCAGATTGTCGAGTTTAATGGTCATGGAGCGGGTGACTTCGTAGCCGAGAATTTCCAGTGCGTTGAATTCCGGATCACGCCTGCGGGTGGTGGATTTGTTGATGTCCGTCGCTTCAATATTTTCTTTGCGCACACCGTATTTGGTCAGGATATCAGCCACCTGGTTAGTGGTGACGTTGATGGTTTTGAGAGCCTGGTCGGATTCTTTTTCAAAGGCCATGACCGTCAGGTATACAGTCGCCATATCCGGTTTAATTTTTTTCTCAGCAGAGCCATTGGCGACAACAAAAGGGAAATTCGGCAGATCAGCGGCAATGGCGCCGCAGGAAATCAGACATGACAGGATCAACACGGCGATTTTGTTCATAGGGCTCTCCGACAATGTGGCGAAAACATACCCGACTGTGCACGCGACGTGAGGGCGGGTACGGCTGCGCCGAGACTACAGGATTTTCTGCTGGGTATGAACCGTGGAGATGTAAGAATTCGTGTGGAAAAGACGGGCACTCCCTGCCCTGTGCGTTTTATTTAAGGCAGGAACCCCGTGCCTCTAACGACTAAATGACGAAAAATAAAGCCTCTATTTTTTGATGCTCTCCAGCTGCGCTGGGCTGGGTCCTATGTGAATCGGCGCCTTGCCCAAATTGGTGCCGCCACCCGTGTTGTCCAAGCCGCGAAACCATTTGGCCGCGCGGCTGTAGGTATTGATGCTGGTATTTTTGCGGAACGCGTCATGCTCGTCACTCATCGGAAAATCCGTGCCGGCGAGCACAAACCACTTCACGAAAATTTCGTCGGTTTTTTCAGGAAAGTCGCCAATTTTTTCAACATAGCCCAGCGGATTGGTGCCCACCACGGCAATTTCAGCTGCCTCGGAATTGTTCACCATAATTTCGTAATACGCGCGCTGTTCCGGCTTGGTGAAATCCGCGCCGAGTTTTCGCGCGGGAGCCTGCATATCGCCAAACACCGATTTGCCCAAATAAATGGGATGTCCGAATACGGTGTTGATGGTGGGCGCGTAATCAGCAGTACGCGCGGTGATGGAATACATACCCACTTTGCCCGCCTCATCGGTCAACACCTGCAGATAAAAATAAGGGTTCACGTACAAATGTTCGATATAGGAGAAAGATTCCTCCACCTGGCGCGGCGGGGCGTGGCGGCGGATAACGGTATTCGCAACGGTGACTGTGCGCGGGTGGGTAACCGCAGGCTCGCCGAAAACACTCTTGTACTCACTGATATCCGTCTCGATTTTGAGAGCGTTCAATTTGTTATCAAATTCCGCTTTGCGCTCGGCGTTCAGCGCAGGCGCGTCGTCATCACCTTTTTTGGAACAGGCGGTGGTGAAAACGGTAAGGGACAGGATCAGGGTGAGAAAAAATCGCATGGACATAGTGGCTCTATCGTTATTTGTCATGATTGTTATTTGTCTTGTGGCTCAAGCGCTATTTGTCTTCAAACCTATTTATCTTCTAAAACACATTGGTCTTCAAAAACACATTTGTCTTCAAAAACAAAAGCTGCGCGTATAGTCGGGATTATGCCGGCGAATGGCAACCGTCAGAGCATTTTCGGGCCGCTTGGTTCGCCCGATGACCGGCCTGATTTGGCCTTTCTGTGAACGGATTTGCACATCAGCGTCAGTCGAACAACCAGGGGCGGACGTCCTCGCGGTTCACCAGCACCAGCTGCTGCGCCTCCGGCGTGCCGTCGAGCATCTTGGTGTTCACCTGCATCTCCCTGAGCAGGTAGTTCACCAAACAGGCTTTAGTGGTGATGTGCAGTTCCCCGCCGAGCATCTGGTAGTCGTTCTCCAGCACCTCCCGCTGTGCCGGGCTCAGGCGGGGGTCCGGCTGCAGGATGATGGTGATCTGGGTGTTCCAGGCCACGTCATGTTCAATGGGGTGCTGGGTTTTGTCGAGCGGCCTCGGCACTCCACGAAACCGGCTCAGGACAAAATCGCGGTAACCGCCACTTTTCTCACACCAGGCGCGCAGATGCCAGCGCAGACCGGTGTTGACGAAGGTATGGGGTGCAATCACCCGGCTCTCGCAGTTGGGACTGGTGAGGGACACGTAGTTCACCTCCAGGCGCAGGCGCTGGCGGGTGGCGGCCACCAAGTGGCGCATCAGCTCCGGTGCCACCTTGCGCGGCGGCAGGCGCAGGGCGAGGTTAGAGAGTTTGGCGCTGGGGGCGGAGATGGGCGCGGGGGCGGCAGAAGGGTTCTGCATCCAGCCGAGGTACTCGGCCACGTCATCACTGATGAAATGCCGCTGAAAATCCGCTTTGGGCAAGTAGGCTTTGGTGGAGGCGTCATAGGTGAGATTGGTAGGCGCCTGGGCGCTGTAGGCGTTTAGGTCGGCACTGCTTTGCTGGCGGGAGAGGCCAAAATGGTGGATCAGGCTGGTGGTATTGACCCGGCCCTCCCAGTACGCCAGCAATTCGATCAGCCAAAAACGCTTATTGAACTCCATGGTTGCTCCCGCGGGTTGTGTTGCGCTGCTACTCGTGAAGGTGCGAGGCGTCACTCTATCACCCGGCGCAACAGGTGAGTACCGGGTTCACAGCAGGGGCCTGTTCATTTGAATGAATGCGTCAAAGAGAAAAACAACTCACCCTTGAAATCCCCGTAGCTGCACCTATTTTCTTCTTGCCGGCACGCGTCCACTGGAGTGCGCCGGTATCAACGGTTTGCTATACCGTTGTCAATTTCATTGTTTTATTACGTATTGCTTCTACGGAGGATATGTTATGAACACAATCGATCTCACTCCCCTCTATCGCAACAGCATTGGTTTTGACCGCTTGGCCTCACTACTGGACAGCGCGTTGCGCACGGATTCCGTGGCGCCCGGCTATCCGCCGTATAACATCGAAATGCTCGGTGAAAATCGCTATGCGATCACTCTGGCTGTTGCCGGTTTCGAACAGGGCGAGTTGGAGCTGATGGTGGAAAAAGGTGTGTTGACCGTGCGCGGCAAAAAAGCCAAAGAGGAGGAGCGCAAATATCTCCATCAAGGCATCGCCAATCGCGCGTTTGAACGCAAATTCAATCTCGCGGATTACGTGCAAGTCACGGGTGCGGATTTGCACAACGGCCTGCTCACCATCAGTTTGGTGAAGGAAATTCCCGAGGCGATGAAACCTCGCACAATCGCGATCAATCAAGCCCGCGACGCCAGCGTGATCGAACATCGCAGCGAAAGCGGCGAAGACCAGGCGGCTTGAGCACCGCCGCCGCGATTGGTGAACTCATTCACTGTGTGTCCGCCCCTAATGGGCGGACTTTTTTAGAGAAGCCGGTGTATGGAGTACAAAGACTATTACAAAATTCTGGGTGTCGAGCGCACTGCAGATCAGGAATCCATTAAACGTTCCTACCGCAAACTCGCGCGCAAATATCACCCGGATGTGAGTAAAGAAGCGGACGCAGAAGCAAAATTCAAAGAATTGAACGAAGCCTATGAAGTTTTGAAAGATCCGGAAAAACGCGCCGCTTACGATCAGCTCGGCAATAATTGGCAGGCCGGGCAGGATTTTCGTCCACCCCCGGGGTGGGATCAGGGTTTTGAATTTCATGGTGGCGGTTACACCCAGGTGGACCCCGAGCAATTCAGCGATTTTTTTGAATCGTTATTTGGCCGGGGTGGTTTTGGCAGTGCGCGCGGTTTCCAGCAGACCGGCGGACGCAGCGCGCGGCGCGGCGAAAATACCCACGCAAAAATTTTGATTGATGTGGAAGATTCCTATCAGGGTGCAACCCGCACGCTCACGCTGCGTCATTCCGAACTCGGCGCCGATGGCCGTCCGCACATTCGCGAACGCGCTATCAACGTGAAAATTCCCAAGGGCATAGCATCGGGACAGCAGATCCGTTTAAGCGGACAGGGCGAGGCGGGATTTGGCGGTGCAGAGGCTGGGGATCTTTATCTGGAAATCGAATTCAAACCCCACGCTCTTTACCATCTGGACGGCAAAACCGTATATCTGGATCTACCGGTCGCGCCTTGGGAAGCTGCCCTCGGCGCCACAGTGCGCGCGCCGACCCCGACGGGGCCGGTGGATTTGCGCATTCCGCCCAACTCCCGCGCCGGCAGCAAACTGCGCTTAAAAGGTCGCGGTCTGCCTGCGAAAGAACCGGGCGATTTATTTGTGGTATTGCAAATCGCCCTGCCGCCGGCGGATTCCGAAGCGGCAAAACACGCTTACCGGCAGATGGAACAAGCCTTTAATTTTGAGCCCCGCGCCGGGCTGGGAGTGTGACCATGACGGGACGACATACCGATGCACCCGCGATGCTGGTGCTGGACGAGGACTACCATCTGACCCTTGGCGATCTATGCCGTATCTGCGGCATCACCGCCGAGCAGGTATTGGCGCTGGTGGATGAAGGCGTAATCGAACCCGCAACCCGAGACCCCTGGCGCTTCCAAGCAATCAGCATCCGCCGCGTGCGCTGCGCCTATCACCTACACCAGGACCTTGGCATCAACTTGGCAGGTGTTGCACTCGCTGTAGAACTGCTGGAGGAAATCGAACAGCTGCGTACACGGTTGCGGCGATTGGAGCGGATGGAGCCATAAAAAGCTCACATCATGGCGTTGAGAGGATATAGGTCAGGCTATTGAGCCATTTTCTGTAACCGTACTCTGTCAAATGTACCCCGTCATAGGTGAGCGTCTCGCCAAAACCCTCCTCCCCGTGTAACAGCAATTGTGGCAGGTCAATCACTTGGCAAGCGCTACAAGTGGTTGACCGCCGAATGAACTGGTTGAGCTGAGCGATAGCCGATATGTCCAAGTGAGGCTGACCATACAAGTCCGGATTAATATCTGGGATCAGATTTACCACCAAACGAGACGCCGGCCAGTGCTGTCGCAGTTCGGCGAGAAAATCCGGATAAAGCGTCACAAAATCCAGCAGGTACTGCTGCTCTCGTTCTGCGCGGATCACCTCCACAGTGCCAAACGCAATCACCACCACATCCGGCTGCTCAAGAGGCAAATATGCCCTCCGCCAACGCTTAATAAATTCATCCAATGTCTGTCCCTGTTTTGCGCAGTTAAATACCTGCGCGTTGGGCAATGGCCAGTTGAAATCGTGCAGCAGGCTGTTGCCGAGCATTAAAACTTGGACAGATCCAGTTGGATTAGAGGTGCGGCAGTCGAGTTGAGTAGGGGCTGCGGTCCGTCCGCAACCACCTATTGCCGCAGCCGCGATTGTTAGCGCTAAACCGACAACCAAAATTTCACGGGCTCTCATTGTTTATGGATCAAGAAACAAATCAGCCGCTTTGAGCGTCTGGAGCTTGCGCTCTACGAATTGATGGATCACAAAATTCGGCTGTATCTGCTCTACCAGCCTTTCATCAACTTTATAGCTCCAGACGAACACGGCTTCTTCAAACGCCGCACTCAACGCAGGCACTATTCCAACGCCAAAAGAGTCCATAAATATCAGCGCTTTCAGGCCATTTGGTTGGCCGCCAGTGCAATCAACTCGATCGAATGTGAACGGATCCGTTTGTTTATTTAAAAAAGGCTCGCCGTTCGGTAATACACAACGTGCTGTCATC
>JBQGED010000057.1:0-2495 GCA_052039425.1 Sphingobacterium griseoflavum
CCGGCATGATGCGCTGAACAATTTCACTGACCATGCCACGCGCGTTGAGATACGCCACAAATGTCATGGTTGCCATCAAAAACAGCCACAGACTGGCGATATCCAGCAAATTCTCATTCAGCATTTCCTGAATATGCTCGGTCCGTCCATGTGTGCTCGCGTGAATAAATAAAATGACCCAGGCCAAGCAACCGAGAAATAAGGTGCTTTTCGCCTTATTAAAATGCAGCACTTCTTCCAGCGCTATGCTGGCAAGTGCAATCAACGCCAAAACCGTTATCAAGATTTCGATCATATGCTGCGAACCTCGTTAAGATTACCGGATAGCCGGCGGGCCAATTTAGAACTTTAAAAGGGGCGAGATGCCGGGCCTGACCCGGCACTGAATTGCAAGAGAGAAGGATCAAATAACGGTGCGTAATACCGCGATCAAATGACGGGTTTGTTCAACCGTACCCACCGTAATACGCAACCCCATCCGTCCGTCCGCGTCGGCTTTCGGGCGAACGAGAATATTGTGCTGCAGCAGTACACGGTTGATGGCTTCAGCGTCTGCCGGGAACATCCACACGTAATTCGCGCCACTGGCCCAAAAGGGTATGCCCTGCTCGGACAGGAAATTCTCCAGCTCTGGTTTGGCTTCGCGCATAACTTCCGCCACATAGGCGCGGGTGTATTCCGGATGCGCCAGGGCCGCGCGTATGGCGACTATCGCCATCTGATTGATATCGTAGGGCCCGCGCACATTCAGCAGCGCGCGAATATTGTCCGGATGGGAAATGATGTAGCCCAGACGCAAGGACGGCATGCCCCAGGTTTTGGAGAAAGTTCGCGTGATCACCAGATTCGGATACTGACCGACCAGATCCGCGACCGACTCGCCGAAATACTCGTAGTAACACTCATCCACCAACACCACCGCCTGCGGTGCCGCTTCGAGCATGCGAATAATATCGGCGCGAGGCACCACCGTGCCGCTCGGATTGTTGGGATTACCAAAACAGATCAAGCGGGTTTGCGGCGTGATGGCAGCGATCACCTGGTCGGCGGGAAAACCCTGTACGCGGGTATAAAGGGGCTCGTGAATTTTGAGATTTTCAATTTTGGCGCAGTGAACGTAAATCGGAAAACTCGGCCCCGGAATTATGGCTTCCTCACCTTCGCGGCAGGCGGCGCGAATGATGAGATCTATACCCTGATCGGAACCGTTGGTGATCATCACCTGCTCCGCCGGCACGCCACAATAGCTGGCAATCAAATCCACGGTATCGCCATACGCGGGATACATTTGCAAACGCCCACTGCGGATATAAGCAATCAGCGCGTCCTGCACCACCTCGGAGATCGGCAGAGTTCGCTCATTAAAATCCAGCAACAAATGTGCATGAGGATCGCGTCCATCCAAAGGAGGCTTATAGGCGCTCATGGCGGCAATATGCGCTTTAAAAATCGACATAAATCACTCGCTGTAGGGATGGAAGGGATAGCTAACCAGGTCAAATCAATACGAGATTGTCGCGATGAATCAATTCATCATCATCCTTGTAGCCGAGCAGGTGCAAAATTTTACTACTGGCCTGACCAGCGATTTTGCGCGCTTCGTCGCTGCTGTAATTCACCAGACCGCGCGCAATTTCGCGTCCGTGCTGGTCGCGACAAATCACCAGATCACCGCGGAGAAATTCACCCTGCACCGATTTCACGCCCACGGGCAGTAGGCTTCTGCCTTTTTTCTGCAGCACATCCACCGCGCCGTCATCCAGCGTCAGCACGCCTTTGGATTGCATCTGGCCGACCAGCCAACGCTTGCGCGCAGCCAGCGGCTCCTGCGCTGCATACAGTAGAGTTCCAATGGACTCACCAGCGACGACACGGGGAATCACGCGCTCGATTCTACCGCCGACAATAACCGTGTTCGCGCCGCAGCGTTCAGCCAAGCGCGCAGCGCGCACCTTGGTGGTCATACCGCCGCGCCCCAACACTCCGCCGCCGCCCGCCATGCCGAACAGGGCATCGTCGCCCGCCGGGCTTTCCGCAATGATTTTGGCCAAAGCGTTCTGACGCGGGTCCGAATCGTACATACCCAGCTGATCGGTGAGAATCACCAAAGTATCCGCTTCAATCAAATTGGCAACCAAAGCCCCTAAGGTGTCGTTGTCGCCAAAGCGGATTTCGTCGGTGACCACCGTATCGTTTTCGTTGACCACCGGAATGACGTGCAGACTGGTAAGCGTGCGCAACGTAGAGCGGGCATTAAGATAGCGCTGACGGTGATAGAGGTCGTCGTGATCCAAAAGAATTTGGGCGGTGCACAGGTTGAATTTCTGGAAAGCCTCTTCATACACCTGAATCAGCCCCATTTGTCCTACCGCTGCCGCAGCCTGGAGTTCGTGAATCGCCTGGGGACGCTCTTTCCATCCCAACCGGGTCATGCCCGCAGCGACAGCTCCCGACGACACCAACACCACTTCGTGCCCCTGCTTCACCAGCTCGGC
>JBQGED010000058.1:0-3251 GCA_052039425.1 Sphingobacterium griseoflavum
GCTGCCGAGCGCGCGGAGAGCGCCTGTTTTGCGACGCGAAAACGCGGTTGCCGCGACCAGTCCGGCTTGATGGGTGTGAGGCAAGCGATATCCTTGCGGGCCACCAGACAATAAAAATTGCCGAACGGAAGCTTCCAACGCTGCAGCATGCGGTTAATCCGGGTGGAATATACCAGATAAGGGCGATGCTGCACCGGCAGGTTGTAGATGCCGTCCTGGGTGCGCAGTGTATTGCAATCGAGAAACTGCAGCCAGTCAGTGATGCGCGACTTACGCAAGCTGTTGCGTTTCCAAATGGGACTACTACTGAACAATTGGGCGATAGGCTTGATCATGCCCATCAAGCTGACGGGGTTAAAACCGAAAATGATGATGTATCCCCGCGGTATGGTGACCCGGCTGGCTTCGCGCAGCACCTGGTGCGGATTGTGGGAGAACTCCAGGACATGGTGCAGGATCGTCACATCCACCGATTCATCTTCCAACGGCAATGCATCCAATGAGCTGTAGGCGGCGACTTGGGAGTCATCGCCGGGAGAACCTGCCCCTACCGCGAAACAGTGGCAAATACGGCTATCCTGAAATAACTGGATCCGCCGGTTAATGCTCAACTGCATCAGGTGATAGCCAAACATGCAGCTCAGCTCACGATCCAGAATGCGTTGTTCCTCGCGCAGCAACTGCCGGCCAAGGGGTGTTTCGAACCACTCTTCAAGGGCGGCGATACTTGCATCCAGATCGGGAACCCGCTGGCGATTGCGTATCGACGACATACTTTTGCGCAAGATGGACATGGCGCACCTCCAATCCGATAAGCCCCTATTATGGACGAAAATGTCGACTTCGAGTTGCACCGGACACGTGCTCAGGCTAAAACCAAATTGCTGCTTTATTAAACAGACAGGCCCAGCGGAAGTGGAAAAATCGCTATCAGTTCACGCATCCCTGCAAACGCCGGACGTGGCCGACTGGCAGATCTCCGCTAAAATTCCGGCGACAAAACATTTCAACTTGATGACAATCCGCCAACAAAAGACTGCCAGATGCGAACCAAAACCAGCCTACTGCTGTTGAGCATAGCCATCTGTAGCTGTGCCCGGCTCGAAACCCAAGTGCCGCCGGATACAGATGACACCTACTCGCTTCTCTCTCTGCCCAAACGATTGATACGCACCACCACCCCAAAACCCAGCCTCTCTGAGTGGCACTTTGAATCTCTGGCGCTCTGCCAAATCCGCGATACCGAACTGGAAGACTTCACCCTCCCCGTCAGCGTCAATCTCTGGGATCGAGTCAGAGACGGCTTCAGCATCACCCCCCAAATAAATCGCCGCATCCAGCAGGAAATCGAATGGTATGCCAAACACCCCAGCTATCTCGCGCGGGTATCGGAGCGGGCGGAAAAGTATCTCTTTTATGTCGTGGAGGAAATCGACAAACGCGGCATGCCCATGGAGCTGGCGCTGCTACCCATTGTCGAGAGCGCATTCGACCCTTTTGCCTATTCCCCCGGTCGCGCTGCGGGTATGTGGCAGGTCATCCCGGGCACGGGCACCATGTTGGGCCTCAAGCAGAACTGGTGGTATGACGGTCGCCGCGATGTTATGGCCTCCACTGACGCGGCGCTGACCTACCTGGAACAACTCTACCGCCAAGTCGGCAATGACTGGCTGCTCGCCCTCGCCGCCTACAACAGTGGCGCGGGCAATGTGCAGAAGGCCATCAAGCGTAATAAGGCCAAAGGCATGCCGACTGACTATTGGTCTCTGTCGCTGCCAAGGGAAACCGAAATGTACGTGCCGCGCCTGCTCGCACTGAAGGCGCTGGTGGAAAATCCGGATGTCTATGGCCTCTCTTTTTATCCCGTGGCCAACGAGCCCTACTTTATCTCCGTGGATGTGGGCGCGCAGATCGATTTGGCTCAAGCGGCCAACTGGGCGGAAATGTCCATGGAAGATCTCGCGGCACTGAACCCAGGCTTCAACCGTTGGGCGACAGACCCAGATGGCCCTCACCGCCTGCTGTTTCCCCGCAGTAAAGCTGGCAACTTTATCGAGAAGCTGGCGGAGACGCCGCTGGAACAGCGCGTGGTTTGGGATCGCCATGAGATCAAACCTGGCGATACCCTCTCTTCCATCGCCAAGCGCTATCGCACCACGACCGAACTGTTGCAGTCCATCAACAAATTGCCCAACCACAACCTGCGCGCAGGAAGAACACTGATGGTTCCCAAATCCGCAGCGAGCGCTGAGTTCTATAGCCACACAGCCGGTCAACGGCTGCAGCGCGTTCAGGCCAACGGCAAGGGCACCAAAATGGAGTATCGCGTGCGCTCCGGCGACTCACTCTGGCAAATCAGCCGCAAATTCAATGTAGGCACCAGCCAACTGGCCAAGTGGAACGGAATGGCACCAGGGGATCCGATTTATCCCGGACAAAATCTGGTGATCTGGCAGCCAACGGTGAGCGGCACCACAGACTCCGGCGACAACGAGCGAGCGGTCATCCGCAAACTCGCCTACAAGGTGCGCAAAGGCGACTCTTTATCAGCCATTGCGGACAAATTCAAAGTGCGGGTGGCGGACATCAAGGAGTGGAACAAGGTCGATCCCAACCGCCATTTAAAACCCGGCCAGAATCTCACTCTGTTCGTGGACGTCACCCGAATACAGTGACCCCCCCACTTCACGCCTCGGTCAACACCGAGGGCGGTCAAGCGGAACCTAAACGTCGGATAACGCCGTCCAGCCAACGAGTTGGCAGCAAGCGTTTGAGCGTTCCCATGACATAGGTGGGTGCGGTGACGTAATAACGCGGCCTTGGCCGCGGTTTCTCCAAAGCCAGAATCAGCTTGTCCACCACCGCAGACGCGGGCAGCGTAAATCTTGCCGCAGGACCCTGTTTACTAAGCCGTTCGAGGGCCGCGCGATACAGCGCTTGATGGCGACTGCCGTCCACGTCGATCTCCCGCTGAAATGTCGCCAGCGCGTTTTTGCGGAAATCGCTGAGAATCGGCCCTGGCTCAATCAATACCACCTTGACCGGGGTGCCGTGCAGCTCCAAGCGCAAAGTGTCGGTTAATCCTTCCAGCGCAAATTTGCTCGCCACATAGGCACCGCGGTTGAACATGCCGACCAAGCCCAGCACTGAGCTGTTCTGCACAATGCGTGCATCCGGCTGCTGCAGCAACGTGGGTAGCAAACGGCAGGTCAGTTCATGAGTGCCAAACACATTGGTTTCGAATTGGCGCC
>JBQGED010000059.1:0-12984 GCA_052039425.1 Sphingobacterium griseoflavum
TGCAGACAGAGCTCGGTCACCAGTAACACCCCGCACTCCTTCAAACTCAGGCTGATATCGCTGAATAAGGTGGCGGGGGAAGGGGTGTGGTGCAGCACCATATTCAGCACGGCGCAATCGAACTGCTGCGGGTGCGCGCGCAAATAGCCCGTGTCGCCTTCCGCCAGCTGAATGTTCAGCAGTTGCCGGCCCTGCACCAATTCGCGGGCTTGCGCCAGCATTTGTGGACTGTTGTCCAGGGCCAACACCCGCGTAAAGCGCTCACTTAGGATCGGTAGAAACTCGCCAGCCCCAGGACCCACCTCAACGGCCGAGTCGCGCCCCGGCAGCGGGCTGAGGTCGAGCAGCTCGGTGATCTGGGGTTGGTACACCTCAAAGCTGGCGATCAGATCCTGCTGCGCCTTAAATTTGTCAGCGTTTTCCAGAAAAAACCGTTGCGAGGCTTGCGCGCGTTCGTGCCACACTCGGCTCAGGCCGTCTTGATAGGGCGTGTCCAGAACATCGACCTGGCGAAACAGCTCCCTCTTCAACGGCGCGAGGGGGTCGCCAGGTGCCAGAGTGGAACGCCGGTAAAAAATGGTATTGCCTTCCCGTCGCGTCACCACCAGGCCTGCATTGGCGAGAATTTTCAGGTGGTGGCTCATGCCCGACTGTTTAACATCCAGCGCCTGTGCAAGTTCCAACACGCCGTAGGAATCGCGCGCGAGCACCTGGAGAATCGCCAAGCGCAGATCGTCTCCAGCGGCTTTAAGCAGTTGTGCTAGAGGTTCGAGGGATATATCGGCGGCAGTGACAAGCATTGGCGGAGTGTAGCAGTCGCCGAAATCTATATCAAAATTTTTTGATATAGATTTCGGCTAAGATGTATCTTGCCTCCTGGAGATGTAGTGGTTATCACCACAAAGCGCGCCTTATGCGAAAATCGGTGCCCGTGCACGTTTACCTCAGGATAAGTTGGGGTAGGATTGCGGGCTTTCTGGAAAACCCGCCTGGCGGTTGGCGTCCGGGGTTATTAGATAACAATAAAAGAGGTACAGATCGTCGCAATGGGAATCACCAATTCTTTCAGACGCTGTTACGGGTGTTGGGTCGGAGGCTTTCTGCTGCTCCTCGCCGTATTGCTCACCTTCTCCGCGGGTGTGCGTTTCGAATCATTTGAAGTGCGCGACCAGAGCGGCAGAACCGAAGCCATCGCTATGCCTTATCTGGCACCGGGGTGGGGGCCGGGTATTTATCACATAGAGGGCGAGGTCAAGCTCGCCTGGTTTGCGGCCCGCCGCTACCAGATTGTCCCCGATGACCGCTTGCTCGAACTGAAGATCAATGGCCAAGCGGTTGATCTGAGCGAAATCCCATCGCACAACCTGCAGGATGTCTCCCAGGGTTTCCACATCAGCTTGGAAGATCACCTGCACACTGGCAGCAATACCGTGAGCTTTAGCTTCCGGGATTTCGGCGGCGAAATGGGCATGGCCATGAAGCCGAGCCTGGGCGATTGGCGCTATTTGCTGCTGTGGATCTTATGGGGCGGTCTCGTGGCCGGCGCCTTTGTAGCATTCCTGCGCCGCTTTGGCGTGTCGCGGTTACACAGCTTCTTTTATTTCGTCATCATCGCCACGAGTATTGTGCGCGCCTGGTACATCTTTACCTACAACCCGGTTAATCACATCTGGAGCGACCCGGCGCGGCATTGGGAGCAGGGTACGGATTTATTGCGCATCGACCTGATGTCCATGACCGACCCCATCGGTTATCAGATTTATGTGGCCGTGCTGGCGAAGCTGTCGCTGAAAATTCCTGGGCTGGTGGCTTATTTCACCACGCTGCTGTCGCTGGCGGGGCCCTGGCTCTGGTATCGCTTTTTCCGCGAGTTGCAAAGCAGCAAAACCCTGGCCCTCGCCGGTTGGGCGTTTTTGAGCTTTTTGCCTTCGTGGGTCGCGATTTACGGTTATTTCATGCAGGAGACCTTGATGCTGCCGCTGCTTGGCGCGGCGCTCTGGGCTACTTGGCGCTGCCGCCGCAAGGCGGATGTGTGCAGCTTTGTGATTATGGTGTCTCTATGGATCGCCACTGGGTTGACCCGCGGTATTGCAGTTCCTCTGGCGGCTGTTGCCTGTACCTGGCTATGGCTGGCACAGGATCAGAAGTGGACCAAAGCTCTATATTCCTCTCTCGTACTGCTGTTGATCATGGGGCCACTCACGTATCGCGCTTATCACATAGTTGGCCATTTTGCCCCCCATGGCATGGGCCATCTGAACGTCATCTACGCCCAATCCGGTAAAAAAACGATTGAAATCACTTCGCGGCTGCGGGGTGCTCAATGGGGGCACGGCTTTGGCTCGCCCTCTACCGGGGCAGAACCGTTCAAACCTTTCAGCGACTGGAAAACACAGCGCACGGGGACTGTGCGCATAAACGTGGATCTGGCCAAGGGCAAAGAAGATTGGCAGCGGGAGGCGGACAAAATCCACATGAGCTTCTCCGACTATCTGTGGATTACCAAAGAGAACCTGATCTTCCTGTTTTTTGCCGAGTCCTGGCCGGATAACAACCTGGCGCGGGCCGTCGATGTGGTGGGCTCAGTCATTCGTTTTATCTGGGCGCCGCTGCTGCTCGTCATCGCCGTCGGGTTGATCTGGCAGCGCAAAAAGTTGCAGGGTCACTGGTTGCTGCCGGCTATGCTTATGGCGTGGTTTATTGTGCAGGGGCTTATTCCCATCGCAATTAATGAGGGGCGTTATCGCAAGCCTTTTGAAGGGCTGGCGGTTGCGCAGCTGATTCTGCTGCTTGCCGTTGTTCGAGGCGTGGCTCGTGAATCCGCTCCTGTACACACCTGGTGGCGCAATCTTGTTGCGGCGATTTCGCGCTGGCGCCAAGTCAAGAACACTGTTCAGGAGTCGTAGTGCTCATGTCGGAAAAGAAGTCGATTTCGATTGTGGTGCCCATGTACAACGAGGAGGATGTTTTCCACTCGCTTTTCCGCGAGCTGGAGGAAACCTTGTCGAAGTTGGATGTAATCTACGAAATCATTTGCGTGGACGACGGCTCCAGAGACAAGACCCGTGAGTTGCTGCTGGCGAAAACCCAGCAGGATGCCAGAGTCAAAGCCGTTTTTCTGTCGCGAAATTTCGGCAAGGAGGCGGCCATGACCGCCGCCATCGACTATGCCGCCGGCGACGCGGTCATTCCAATCGATGCTGATTTGCAGGATCCTCCAGAATTGATCGGCCAAATGTTGGAGAAGTGGCGGGAAGGTTTCGACGTGGTCTATGCCAAGCGCGTATCCCGCACCACCGATACGCCGATGAAACGCAATACTGCAGGGCTTTTCTATCGCGTTTTCAATATGCTGAGCGAAATCCCTATCCCGGAAAATGTCGGCGATTATCGCTTGATGGACCGGCGCGTGGTGGAAGCTATCAAACGCCTGCCAGAAAAAGACCGGTTTATGAAAGGTCTCTTCTGCTGGCCGGGATTTAGCAATACCTCCATTGAATTCGAACGACCTGAACGCGCTGAGGGCGAAACCAAATTCAATTATTGGAAGCTGTGGAATTTTGCTCTTAACGGTATTACATCGTTCAGCAGTTTTCCTGTCCGGTTGGGGGTATATCTAGGATTGATTGTGTCGGCAGTGGCGTTTATCTATGGCGTGATTATCATGCTGAAGACCCTTTTTACCGGTGTGGATGTGCCCGGTTATGCGTCTTTAATGGTTGTGGTTTTATTTTTGGGCGGGATCCAGCTGTTCTTTCTCGGCCTGCTCGGCGAATACATTGGCCGAATCTATAAAGAGGTGAAAAATCGCCCGATTTATATGGTCGATAAAACGCTGGGATTTGACGGTAAAAACCCGTGAGGGAAGTCGTTGTTTTCGGTGCGGTTGGCATATTGGCAACCCTTACGCATTACTTCAGCGCGATCTTCGCGGTGGAGTTGTTTGCCTGGGATGTGATGATCGCCAACGTCTTTGCCTACTGCGTCGCGGTAGGCGTTTCATTTTTTGGCCATTCAATGCTGACGTTCCGCGCCACCATGAGCCGTGGGCGTCTCGTTAAATTTGTTGCCGTCTCTCTTTCTGCATTGGCAGTGAGTCAGGCGTTATTGTGGTCGCTGACTTACCTGGGCGTATTCGGGCATCGCGTTAATATGCTGGCCGTGGTTTTTGTGGTGCCGGTATACAGTTACATTCTGAACAAGTTCTGGGTTTATAAAAATTAAAAGGTCGGAGAGCTCCGCCCCGTATATAGATATAACGCAATGAACGGCTACATCACAAAAATAATCGCCAAAGTCACCGCTGCTGTGCTTGATAGCTTGCAGGCGCAGCATCCCGTGTTTAATAAAGTGGATGCGTTGGCGTTGGAGCGTTTTGTTCTGCACATCTATTCTGCTGCGCCCGCGCATATAAAACTTGCGTTAAGCACGCTTTCTGTCTGCATCAACATTCTCGGGATTTTGCTGTTTTGGAAACCGCTGGCGTCGCTGAGTCATAAGCAAGTGAGCAGCTTAATACAGATTATGGACGCCAGTCCCTTCGGCGTATTTCGCGGTTATTCCCGCTTCTTTTTCAATATTGTGGCAGTGGGCGCGTTGGCGGAGGATCAATATGTTTCTTGAGCCGGGACAATTGCCCAAGGAGCGCTACGATGCTTGTGTCGTCGGCGGTGGACCCGGCGGCATGTTGTCGGCAACCCTGCTGGCGGAAAAAGGCCTGAAAGTACTTTTGATCGAACGCGGAAAATATACTCAGCAAAAGGAAACAGTCCCGTTCGGTGCCTCCGAATTGCGCGACCGCTATAAAAATGCAGGTATAACCGCGATGCTGGGTGCGCCGACGGTGAATTATGTCGAAGGTAGCTGTCTGGGGGGCGGTAGTGAAGTCAACAGCGGGTTGTATCATCGCCCTGCACCAGAAGTGATTGCACGTTGGGGTCAATCACATCAAGTGGAATCTCTGGATTATCAGGATTTCGAATCCTTGATGGCACTCAATGAAGAGGAGCTCGGGGTCAGTTATTTGCCGGGCGAAGCCTCTAAACCATCGCTGAAGTTGGCGCAGGGTGCTGATGCGTTGGGATGGAAAAATATGGAGGTGCCACGTTGGTTTAAATACGATGAATCGGCGTATTCTCCTGAACGTCCCGTGGGCATACGTAGATCGGCGACGGAAGTTTATCTCGGCCGCTACATAGCCGCTGGCGGAAGCATTTTGCTGAACGCAAAAGTCGATAAGATTTCGCTCGCACCGAATGGTGATTGGTGTTGTGAAGTTGAGTTCAATGGCAGAGAAGCTGCCATCCGTTCGGAGTATTTATTTTTATCTGCGGGCGCCATTGATACACCCTTTCTTTTGTTGAAAAGCGGCTTGGGCACTCATGTCGGTAATAGTCTGGCGATTCACCCGACCATCAAGGTAATGGCGAAATTTCCAGAGGCGATTAATAGCCCAGGTGTCGGTGTTCCGGTTCATCAGGTGAAAGAGTTTGCCCCGGACTATTCCTTTGGTTGTGCGGTGAGCTCGTTGCCATTCCTGGTGGCCCAAGGCATGTCCAGGGACGATTTGCCTGTGCGCGAAATTGTTGATGAATGGCAGCACTTTTTTACCTATTACGCTATGACCGGTGGTGGGCGCGGACGTATCCGCAAGCTGCCATTTCTGCCTGACCCAGTGGTGCAATACAAATTGAGTAACAATGACCTGCGCTTGATGGCCACGGCTGCGCGGAATTTATGTCGGCTGTTATTGGCGGCAGGCGCAACCGATCTGCATGTTAGTGACAGATCCATCGAAAAAATATCCAGCCTCGATCATCTGATTCATATTCCCAGTGTTTTGAATAAACGCAGTGCCGAACTTATGACGATTCATGTGATGGGTAGCTGTCCCATGGGGGAAAACAGAGCGATTTGCACCACCGACTCCTGGGGGCGCATTCACGGTCTCGAGCGAATTTATGTAGCCGATGCCTCCCTTTTTCCTGGGGCCTTGGGGGCAAATCCACAAGGGACATTGATGGCGTTGGTCAGACGAAACATCAATAAATTTTTGAGTGAGATTTAACTATGCTGGACCAATATAAAACGATCATTGTGGTTGGCGCCGGGGGGTGGTTGGGACAGGCCATTTTACGGGGGCTGACCAAAGGAATTGCTGGGCGGGAAGATCTCAACGGCGTTGCCGATGACGTCAATATTATCGCCGTGGATTTGCCTAATGCGCTAGCTGCAATTACGTCGCAAGACCCCCGCATCGAGAAAATTGCCGTTGATGTGTGCGATAGAGGGACTTACGACCGTTTGAAGAACCAAGCGGAGGGTGCGCTGGTTATCCACGTGGTGGGAATCATTCATCCGCAAAACGTAAAACAATTTTTTGCCATCAATCACGAGGGTAGCGTTAATTTCCTTAAGTATATGGCAGACCACGGCGCCAAGCGCGCGGTTGTTACATCTTCGAATTCGCCGATTGGAACCAATCCCTATCCCGAGCATGTTTTCGATGAAAAGAGCGATTACAACCCGTATATGGGATACGGAAAATCCAAAATGCTGCTGGAAAAAAGCTTGCTGAATAAAAGCTATGCCATGGAAGTGGTAATTATTCGCGCACCCTGGTTCTACGGACTTAATCAGCCGGCCCGCCAGAAGGAATTCTTCGAAATGATCCGCAATGGCAAAGGCCCTATTGTCGGCAGCGGTAACAATAGGCGTTCCA
The DNA here is from genome assembly GCA_052039425.1 of Sphingobacterium griseoflavum. Taxonomy (GTDB): domain Bacteria; phylum Pseudomonadota; class Gammaproteobacteria; order Pseudomonadales; family Cellvibrionaceae; genus UBA5868. The sequence continues at coordinate 6,722 of JBQGED010000059.1, forward strand.
TGGTGTTCACCGAAAATCTCGCCCAGGGCATATTTTTAGCGGCGGAAAAACCGGGGCTGGATAAAGAGATTTTCTGGATTGCGGATGAACGCCCCTACACCATGAATACCATCATTGATACCGTAGAACGTTTGATGGATGAGGAGTTCGGCTTGCAGTGCAAGCACAAACGTTTACGCCTGCCAGGCCTGGCTGCGGAAGTTGCATACGTGGTGGATAAGGTGATGCAATCCGTCGGTTTGTATCATCCCAAAATTCATGTGCTGTCAGAAATGAACAAGACAATAGCCTGCAGCATCAGCAAGGCCAAGAAAGATCTGGGTTATAAACCTCAGGTATCGCTGGAAGCTGGCATGCGCCAAAGTCTGCAAGAATTATATGGTCGCTAACAATATGAAAAAGAAAGCGTTAATTACCGGTGGGGCAGGGTATTTCGGATCATTGTTGCTGCGCAAGCTGCTGGAAAAAGATTATGAGTGTGTAATCTTCGACCTGAACGATGCAGAGGATCGCCCGCAGCAAGTCGAATTTATTCAAGGGGATATTCGTGATTACGCCGCAGTGTTGGCGGCGTGCAAAGGCGTCAATGTTGTGCATCACAATGTTGCGCAGGTGCCTTTGGCAAAAGATAAAGAAGCTTTTCACACCGTTAATTACAACGGTACAGAAAATCTGTTGCGGGCGGCGCTTGAGGCCGGGGTCGACAAGGTGGTGCACACGTCCTCATCTGCTATTTTTGGTATTCCCGACCAAAACCCGGTTACGGAAGATACGCCTCCTCGCCCTGGTGAAGCCTATGGTAAAGCGAAATATGAGGGTGAGCAGCTGTGTAAGACCTATGTCGATAAAGGCCTGGACGTTTCTATTATTCGTCCACGGACCATTATGGGACACGGCCGCTTAGGCATTTTCCAAATCCTGTTTGAATGGATTTACGAAGGCTACAACGTCCCGGTATTTGGCAAAGGGGATAATGTTTATCAATTTGTTCACGCTGATGATCTCGCCGAAGCCTGCATCCTGGCGGGCGAGCGACAAGGCGGCGAAACCTATAATTGCGGCGCGGAAAAATTTGGCACCATGAGGCAGGTATTGGAGGCGTTATGCCGCCACGCTAATACCGGCTCCAAAGTAACCAGCGTGCCTATGGCGCCCGCCGTTATCGGCATGAAATTAACCAGTGCGATAGGTCTTTCCCCCCTCGGCGCCTATCATTCGCTGATGTATGGTAATTCCATGTACTTTGATATCAGCAAGGCAAAGAAGGAATTGGGTTGGAATCCGAAATTTTCCAATGAAGAAATGTTTATCGAGAGTTACGAGTGGTACGTTAAAAACCGCGATGCGGTAATGAATTCCACGACCGGGAGCCACCACCGTAGAGGCGTGAAGCAGGGTGTGTTAAGCCTTGTGAAGAGGATTTTATGATTCAAACAACTGCTGGTGCGTGGATTTTTGTTATCACGGCTGGACTGCTGTCAACCGTAGGGAATCTCTTTCTTAAAAAGGCGTCTTTGGCTTCCAGTGGCGCGGGCCTGGTCGGAATGTTGCTGCAACCCTACCTTATCTGCGGCCTGTTTTTTTATGGCCTTAATGTCATTTTATTTGCCAAGGCCTTGCAGTATTTGGATGTGTCGAAGGCCTATCCCGTCTTGGCGGCAATTGGCTTTTCGGCACTGTCGATTGCGGCAGCTATGATCTTTCGTGAGAGTCTGTCGCTGATAAATTACCTTGGTCTGATTGTAATTCTCGTGGGAATTTGTCTGGTTGCCTTCTAATTTGCGGTTGCTGGTTCTGGCGCGACGGGCCGGCACGCCGATTAGAGTGTTGCAAAAAATAAACTAAGTGACGCTGACTGACATGGATAAAAATAATTCTACTTTCTCATTAAAGGCGTGCCTGGCCTTGTTAAGGCCAAAACAATGGATTAAAAACCTTTTTGTATTCTCCCCGCTGATTTTTTCCGGGAGTTTTACGGACGCCGCCACGGTCATTGATGCAACCATAGCAATGGTATTGTTTTGTGTGGCATCTTCTTCCGTGTACATCATCAATGACTATCACGATATCGAAAAAGATCGGCTCCATCCTGTCAAGTCGCAAACGCGACCCTTGGCCTCGGGAGCGGTTTCCAAATCTGCTGCTCTTGTTCTGCTGGCGCTGCTGTTGGCAGTCCTTTTTATTGGTGGGTATTTTCTCACGTCTGCACTGCCGATCATTATTCTATACTTCTTTATTAATATCCTTTATACGTTCTATCTGAAGCACCAACCGGTTATTGATATCTTCACCATTGCCACCGGTTTTGTTCTGCGAGTCTATGCCGGCGCCATGGCCATTAATATCGAGGTATCTTCCTGGATGTTTGTGACCACGCTTTGCCTTGCGTTGTTTCTGGCGGCGATCAAGCGGAAAAAGGAGTTGACTGGCGTCGGCACCGCAGGCAGAAGTGTATTGTCACAATACTCTGTTGAGCTGGTGGATAAATTCGCGCTCATGTCTTCCATGGGCGCGCTGATTTTCTATAGCCTCTTTGTGCTGTCGGAGCGACCAGAACTGATATTGACGATTCCATTCGTTATTTTTGGTTTATTTCGTTATTGGTTCACCGTCGAACAACTCGATAGAGGTGAGTCACCAACTGACGCTCTTTATGCCGATTGGCAGCTGCGCCTAACGGTTATCGCTTGGGCCGCATGCTGTGCCTATATTATCGCGACCAAGGGTTAAACATGGATATCTCTTATCTCATTACGCCTTTTCTCGCGTGGGTAATCGCCGGCAGCACTAAATTTGCTGTTAATTCCATTCGAGCGCGAAGCGCGGCGTTTAAATTGATCGGATATGGTGGCTTCCCCAGCAACCATACGTCGATTGTTACTAGCGTAACCTGGCTGATTGCTTTTAGAGAGGGAATAGAGTCTCCGGCGCTTGCGGTGGCTCTCGCCTTGTCATTTATCGTTATTCTCGATGCGACAAGCTTAAGAATTAAGGTAGGCAATCACGCCAAGCGGCTTAATGCAATATTGCCAGGCGAGCCGCCCTTGCGTGAAAGAGTTGGGCATACCCCGTTTGAAGTGTTTGGCGGCATTTTGACCGGGCTTGGTACGGCACTTGCGGTTTATTATTGGGTGCCATGGTTAATCAGAAACTAAACACCGCCATTCGATTAATCGCCTTGGTCGTTCTGCTTGGAGTCGCTGTTTATATCTTCATCCTGGGAACATCGGATGATATCGATGAGCTGAAGCGAAAAATATCCCGGCTGTCGGCTGGTGATCTTATTGTGCCGATCAGCTTTTCGCTGATCAGCTACTTTTTGCGTTTCCTGCGCTGGCGATTGATCTTGCAGCAGCTCGGTTACAGCCTTCCCTTAAAAATTGACCTGATCTATTACTTATCCGGTTTTGCGTTGACCATGACTCCTGGGAAGAGCGGTGAAACAATACGGTCTGCGTTTTTGCTCCAGGCGCAAGTGCCAATCCGAGTGAGTTTGTCCGCGTTTGTGATAGAGCGATCTTTTGATTTGCTGATTGTAGGACTATTAGCAACTTTATTATTTTTGCCCGTTTCCGTAACGCTCCTGCTATTTATTGCCGCTTTGGTGACAATTTCATTTGTCAGTGCCCGTTTGGTTCACGGAGAACGACCGGTAAATAATGTCGGCGTGCCAAAATTGGTGCGGCTTTTTATGGATGCGATCTATCGTGGATCTGTAGCCTTAAAGCCTAAATCAACGGCCATATATGCCTTGCTCGGATGTGCGGCCTGGGCGGCTCAGGGGATTGGCTTTTTCGCCATCGTATGCCTGTTTACTCAGGATATTGAGATGTTTAAAGCCATCAGTACTTATTGCGCGGGGCTGTTTATCGGGGCTGCGTCATTGATCCCCGGTGGGATCGGTGTCACAGAAGGGTCGCTCTCATGGTTGCTGCAAACCCAGGGGTTGGATCAGAATTCGGCGATTTTATCGGCGTTGATCTCCCGGGGGTGTACGCTGTGGCTGGCCGTTGCCGTGGGCTGCACAGCCCTCGCCGCCATCATTAAAGGTCAGACTGTTGCTAAGCAAATTACATAATAAACAACTTCTAAAGTATTGAAGGAAATTTGAGATGAAGAACCAATTGATCTCGCTGTGCAAATGTTATTTTTGGCTTATCGTCATAGCCGCCGTGATACAAGCGTTTTCGCTTTTGTTGATCAATGTGGCCATGATCGACAGCCTGCCGTATTTATATAACGGCGTACTCTACATTTTGCTTGCGACAGTGTTGATTGCTGTCATTTTGGCTTGGCGCAAGTTAGCGTCCGATATGAATTTGATCCTCCTGTCGTTTGCCTGTGTGATTAATTTGGCTTATTTCGCATTGATTCCCACCATTGTGGATCGCAGTATCAGCGTCTTCGTTATGAATGAGTTGGCCAGCGGTCCGAAATCCTTGGAAATTCTGGAAAAAGCATTTGTGGATGAGTTTGTTTATGAGGGCGGCGCTGTACCCAAGCGAATTTTTGAGCAGAGTTTATCGGGCAATATTGTGCAGCTCGACGACGGTCGCTATCAGTTGACCGGTTCAGGGCATGGGACGGTGAATTTGTTTCGCTTTCTCGGCAAGCTCTATAACACCGATCAGGTGAGCATTAAAGAGTAAGACGAGCTTCAAATAAGTTTTTCGCAAAACCCACAAATTGACAGTCAATTTGTGGGTTTTTTGTTTTAACGGCTTATTACTGCAGGGATAGACAGAACACGATGCTGATAAGAATTGAAAGGCTCATGGCGCCATAGCCGATGTAGGAGAGCATTGGCAGATTGCGTTGGCGGCAGCTGTCAACCGCTAGGGGGGCCAGCAAGCAGGGCGCTATCATGATCGTCCAGATATAGCGGAAATCATTGATGGGGAAAAAGGGAATCAGGCAGCGCATTAAAATCAGCGCGGTCAGGCAGACCGCTATCAATACATAAAGTGGGCCGTAGATAGCCATATTTTCCCGCCGCATCAGGAACGCGTGCACGATGATAAATGTGAGCAGAATCAAGAATGCAATGCTCGAAATCGGCGCAATGGTGTTGCGCAAGAGGCTGCCCTCGTTATGGGCGTGATGATCGCGAAATTCTCCGTATAACGCGGTTTTGAACAGCGCAGTCCAGAAATATTGCCGTCCGCTGTTGTCGTCGATTGGGTGAACGAAGGGGTGGTTGACGAATTCCATCGGATCAAAATAGAGATAATTCCTCGCATCATTTCCAACCGTCAGGCCGCCGCCGAGACCGCCCGCATTGCCGATAATGCCGCCGGAGGAGTGACTACTCGCCGGTCGCAAGGTCTTGTCGATTATGGGGTTGACTGTCAGTGCTATACCCATAATGACGACAGCGGGAGTGAAGCGTTTCACCATGGTGAAAAAATTGTGCAAATGCGCAAGCGCGTAAGCGAGGGCAAATAAACCGAGCAACGCGAACATGACGATGCCGCTGGTTTTGACGATGATGGAGAGCGAGGCGAACAAAAGGCTGATGTAATAAGCGCGTGTCGCTTTGGTTTGCCACCACACGACAAAATAGTAAAACGCGATGGAGAAGAGGGTGAACATCCACAGATCGTTATTGATCGCGACTGAATGCATCACGCTCGACGGCAAAAAAGCAAACAGCCCCACGGAAAAAATCCGCAGGCTAGGTCTGGCAAAAAACCTCGTAATGGTGAGAAAGGCAAAATAAAGGCAAACGGCGTAGGTGGCCACCGAGATCAGCATGATGAACTGATAGACATTAAATTCTGTCAAGCCGATCTTAGTGAGAGCGGCCTTGATGGTCGCCATGGTGCCGAAATAATACGGCGGGTGGTAGCAGCTCCAGCACAGATCGCTTTTCGGTAATGCTTTTGTGTCAATCATGATGTTCATGTACTCGATGTGCCCATACACATCGTGGGAGCGCTCGAGTGCATGCGTATTGGAGATCACATAGACGCGCAACAGAATCGCGCCGAGGAGAATGGCAAGGGCGTAGAGCGGCAGTCTTGAGCGCACTAGACGCGTAAATACGCAATAAAAAACCATGACAAACAGCAGGCAGACCATCGCCAAATAAGTGGGCGACTTCAAATTGGCAGAGCTGACATCAAAGCCGAAGTAGACAATTTGCTGACTGCGAGTGTGACGTGTTTTGATCTCTAGAGTGTTGGTGCCCGGCACCGCGAGTTCTGAAATATCAAAATAAGCGCCGTTGTAATCGTCACATAAATTCCCGGATATGTTTTTGG
>JBQGED010000060.1:0-12923 GCA_052039425.1 Sphingobacterium griseoflavum
CACAGGGGAAGATCTGGAGGACAAGTCAACGCAAACAACACGGAAGTGACGAAGAATCCTTCGTTGACTTCGTGTCCGCGTTTCATGGCAAACAAGACTTCCCAGAAACCACCAACGATAAACACGGTGGCGTAAATCGGAATGAAATAAGCTGCACCAAGAATAAAGTTGTCCCACAAGCTAGCGGGATTATGACTCGTGAGCGCCGCCAGCAGCGCGCCGCGCCAACCTTCAAGACCGCCCTGCCCCAACTCGGCCAGAATGGTGTTCGCCTGGAAACCAACGTTGTACATGCCGAAAAACATCGCCGGGAAGGTACACAACCACACGGTGATCATGATGCGCTTGAGGTCGATGCCGTCGCGCACATGGGAGGTGGTTTTGGTCACATCCGCAGGCTTATAAAAAATGGTATCGGCCGCCTCATAGAGGGCGTACCACTTTTCGAATCGGCCACCTTTATGGAAATGTGGCTCCATATTGTCTAATAAACGTCGCAAACTCATGCCTCACCCCTCAAGTTCGATGCGCGTCAAGTTCTGGCGCAAAATTGGGCCGTACTCGTATTTGCCAGGGCAAACGAAAGTGCACAGCGCGAGGTCTTCTTCGTCCAGCTCCAGGCAGCCGAGCTGCTGGGCAGTTTCGGTGTCACCGACGATCAGAGATCGCAACAACTGGGTCGGCAGAACATCAAGGGGCATGACTCGCTCATAAGAACCCACCGGCACCATGGCTCGTTCGCTGCCATTGGTGGACGTGGTGAATGGAAATTTGCTACCCATGAACTTAGAAATATAAATCGGCAGCACGGAGTAGTTTTTAAAGCCGAGGCGCAGGTAATGAAGGAAAGTGCGCTCGCGACCTTCCTGCAATACGCTCACCTGATTATGGAATCGACCGAGATAACGCGTGGCGGTGCCGCCGTGACGCCCACCGAACACCGAGCCGGATATCACACGGCTCTCGCCTTCTTTCAGTTGACCAGCAGTCAACTCTTCCAAACTGGCGCCCAGGCGGGTGCGAATCAGACGAGGGGCAACGACCTGAGGACCAGCCAGGGAAATAACGCGCTCCACCGGCAACTGACCGGTGACAAAAAGTTCGCCTACCGCGATGACATCCTGATAGCCGATGGTCCACACAGTTTTCTTGGCGCTGACAGGATCGAGGAAATGTATGTGGGTACCAGCATTGCCCGCTGGATGCACACCCTCAAACGCCTGGTGGACGATGTTGCCTCCCTGCCCTTTCGGCAGTTGCGCTCCCGGTGCGTGGCAAACAAACACTTTGCCGTCGAGCAAGCGCGCGAGCAGTGTAAGACCGTCGTTAAAAGCCTGAGATTTTTCCGCAATGATCACGGCCGGATCGGCTGCCAACGGATTGGTGTCCATAGCCGTGACGAATAGGGAATTCGGCGTAGATTCCGGGGATGGGACTTTGCTGAAAGGACGAGTACGCAGTGCGGTCCAAAGCCCTGAGGCGACCAGATTGTCGCGCACTTGCTGGTGATTCAGCGTAGCCAACTGAGCGGAGGAATAGCGCGGGAACTCAACGAAGTCATCGCCGTCAATGTCGATCACGACGGACTGAAAGACTCGCTGCGCGCCGCGGTGAACAGCCGACACAACACCTGAGGCAGGTGCGGTATAAATAACGCCAGGGGTCTTTTTATCGCTGAACAACTCCTGACCGCGTTTGACCCGATCTCCCGCTTTGACTGCCATGGTCGGCTTCATGCCCTGGTAGTCGAAGCCAATGACAGCGACGCTGCGGATTTTCGGACCGTCCTCTATGGTTTGCCTTGGATTGCCAATGATAGGCAAATCCAATCCCTTTCGGATTTTAATCATAGGTTATTGCCTGATAATGGTTGGGAACTGATGCGAAGTCCCGTAGGCAACGGGGCTTCGGCGAAATACTGTTTTCAACAAACGCAACAAACCCGCAAGAGGTACTTTCCAGGACTTGCCTGCTTCCCGTCTCGAGAGTCCAAATACGCGGATTTATACATCGGAGTTTTGTCTGGGTCCCAAACGGCTTGGACGTGAATCGATCTCAAGAGAAACCTCGTTCAGGAAGGCGTGCATGAGAGAAAGTCATCCTAAGCCACTGTTTTTAAGGCTGAGAACACCCCCTGTTTCGAGCCGCGCACATTATAGAGAGGCATTTCCGATAACTCCATAGGCGCTCGGCATTTTGTCCTGCAGGCAAAGGTCGCCACCAGGGCAACCGGTCGTTAGAATGGCGACCCTCGAACCATGCTGACGGATTCCGGTCCGATAACGACGATTGTGCCGCCGATGCCCCTAATGTCTTCTTCTACTAAACTGCATTCGATTCTGACCCCGCCAGCACCAACCGGCCCTGGGGATAAGATCCAGTGGGGCAATCTTTATGGCAGTGCGTTAGCGGCTGCTGTGGCGAACGCCGCCAAATTGCACAATTCTGTAACCCTGGTAATTGCGCCGGACACCGCCTCAGTGGATCGCCTCGAGCGCGATATAGGATTGTTTCTTGATGGCGTGGAACAGGCGCCGGAAGTATTGCGCTTCGCCGATTGGGAGACACTGCCATACGACTCCTTCTCGCCACACCAGGACATTATTTCCAAGCGCATGCGCGCCCTGTACCAGCTAACCCTGGGCCGGAAAAGCATACTAATAGTCGCAGCCCAGACGCTTTGTCAGAAGATCGCACCAAAATCCTACATCATCGCCAATAGCCTGCTGTTGCGCGTGGGCGAACGCCTCGAGCTTACCGGCTTGCGCGGCCAGCTGGCAGCCGCGGGATATCAGGCGGTCGATACGGTGTTCCAACACGGTGAGTTTGCCGTGCGCGGTGCACTGCTGGATATTTTCCCCATGGGCAGCGAGCAGGCTTATCGGATTGAGCTGTTCGATGATGAAATCGAGTCGCTGCGCGAATTCGACCCGGAGACGCAGCGCACCATACGCCAAGTCAATGAGATAGAGCTGTTGCCCGCAAAGGAATGCCCTCTGGATAAAGCAGCGGTGGCACATTTCAAAAACCAGTGGCACAGCATGTTTCAAGGCGATGCCAAATCCTGCCCGGTTTATCAGGATATTTCTTCGGGCCTGTCACCAGCGGGCATCGAATATTATTTGCCGCTATTTTTCGCTGAGAGCGCCAGTCTTTTCGAATACCTACCGACCTCCGCCGTCACAGTAGTTATTGGTGGACTGGAAGACGCCATCGAAACCTTTTGGCGCTCAGCGCACAACCGTTTTGAAAGCCGCCAGGGCGATCGCCTGCGGCCCATTCTGCCGCCCAACCAACTCTTCTGGGCCGCCAATGAAATTTTTGGCCAGTTGAAACCACTGGCACGTATATCCGTGCGTGAGCAGCCGGTTGACGAGCGCCAAGGTCACTACAATTTCGCTAGCCAATCCCTCCCTAACCTGCAAATCAACGCCAAAAATCCACATCCGTTGTTAGCTTTGGAAACGTTTCTCCTCGAACAGGATCGGCGCGTTCTGTTTTGCGCGGAGTCGTCCGGTCGGCGGGAGGCGTTGCAGGAGCAATTGACGAAGATCGGCGTTAAACCCAAAGGCGTTGCCAATATTGCGCAATTCCTCGCCTCCACAGAACGCAGTGCAATCACCGTCGCAGCTCTCGACCAGGGATTGATCGACCCGCTGAACCAAATCGCCGTCATCGCCGAAGGGCAGTTATATGGCCAGCGCGTACAACAGCAGCGCAGACGCAAAAAAGCTGGCAGCGATGATCCCGACAGTATCATCAAAAATCTCACCGAGCTGAAAATCGGTGCTCCGGTGGTGCATGAAGATAACGGTGTCGGCCGCTATCGCGGTCTGCAGTGTCTACAGGTGGATGGCCAGGAACACGAATTCCTGCTGATCGAATACGCTGACCAAGCCAAACTCTACGTGCCGGTCGCCAATCTTCATCTGATCAGCCGCTACACCGGGGCGGACGAAGATCACGCGCCACTCCATCGCTTGGGCAGTGACCAGTGGCAAAAAGCCAAACGCAAAGCTGCGGAACAGATTCGCGATGTAGCCGCCGAATTACTCGAAATTTACGCAAGGCGGGAAGCGCGGCAAGGCTTTGCCTTTAAAGATCCTGATGTTGCCTACAACGAATTCGCCGCAAGCTTTCCTTTTGAAGAAACGCCCGATCAGCTGAACGCCATAGAAGCAGTCAAAGCCGACATGATGCGCCGGCAACCCATGGATAGACTGGTGTGTGGCGACGTTGGCTTCGGCAAGACAGAAGTGGCCATGCGTGCAGCTTTCATCGCTGTGCAAAATGGCAAGCAGGTTGTGGTGCTTGTACCCACTACCCTGTTGGCGCAACAGCACTTCGAAAATTTCAAAGATCGTTTTGCCGACTGGCCGGTGCACATTGAATCCATTTCCCGTTTCAAGACAGCAAAAGAAATTGAACAGATCCAGAAGCGTGTCGCGGAAGGAAAAATCGATATTTTGATCGGCACTCACAAACTGCTGCAGGGATCTCTGCAATACCCAAACCTGGGTCTATTGATTGTGGATGAGGAACACCGCTTCGGCGTACGCCAAAAAGAGGCACTGAAAGCGCTGCGTGCCGAAGTCGACATACTCACTATGACCGCCACGCCGATTCCTCGCACTCTCAATATGGCGATGAATGGCATCCGCGATCTCTCCATTATCGCCACCCCACCCGCCAAGCGCCTATCCATCAAAACCTTTGTGCGGGAATTCGATTTGGCTGTCGCTAAAGAAGCCATATTGCGGGAAATTCTCCGCGGTGGGCAGGTGTACTACCTGCACAATGAGGTGAAAACCATCGACAAAACCGCGCGCGAACTGGCGGAAGCCATACCGGAGGCACGCATACAGGTTGGCCACGGGCAAATGCGCGAGCGCGAATTGGAATCGGTCATGAGCGATTTCTATCACAAGCGTTTCAACGTGTTGTTTTGTACCACCATTATTGAAACGGGTATCGACGTACCCAGCGCCAATACGATCATCATCGAACGGGCGGATAAATTCGGGCTGGCACAACTCCATCAATTGCGCGGTCGGGTCGGGCGTTCACACCATCAGGCTTACGCCTACCTGCTGACCGCCAATGCCAAGGTCATGACCGCTGATGCGCACAAACGTCTGACGGCGATAGCCGAGGCCCAGGACCTCGGCGCGGGCTTTATGCTGGCATCCCACGATCTGGAAATCCGTGGCGCAGGCGAACTGTTGGGCGAAGAGCAAAGCGGGCAAATGCAAGCAATTGGTTTCTCTCTTTATATGGATATGCTCGAGCGCGCGGTGAAAGCCATGCGCAAAGGCGAGATCATTGACCTGGACCAGCCGGTGCACGGCGGCACCGAAATCAATCTGCGCTTGCCCGCATTGATCCCGGACGATTATCTCGCCGATGTGCATACACGTTTAATCTTGTACAAGCGTATTGCCAGTGTGAAAAACGCCGATGAATTGGACGAGCTGCAAGTGGAAATGATTGATCGTTTCGGCCTGCTGCCCGACGCCACAAAAAATCTGATACGCGTGACGCGCTTGAAATTGCTCGCCGCGCCATTAGGCATCACCAAGGTGGAGGCCAATAAAGAATTCGGGCGTATCGAGTTCGGCAACAAAACGATGGTGGATCCACTGACAATCGTTAAATTGGTGCAAACCCGACCACAGTGTTACCGGCTTGAGGGGGCGACTCACTTAAAGTTTTTCGCCGCCATGGAAGATCCCAACGAACGGATTCAGCAAACCTACACAGCCCTGGAAGCTCTTGCAGGCAAACAAGCATGATCCGACATACAAGTGTTCGTTCAAAGGAAATATCTATGGCTTCTATGGTGCGACTCATTTCGCCGGCCACTCTCTCGACATTCGCCTGGATTACGCTGATCTTATTCAGCTCGGGTGGCGAAGCCTGGGCGAATGGCAAGGTATATCAAGTTGAACTTATCGTTTTCGAACGCCGTGGCGGTAGCCTGGGCACTGACGATGAAAGCTGGCAGAAAAATACCCAATTGGAATACCCCAACCAATGGCGACGCCTGATCGATCTCAAGGAGGAGGCAATACAGGAGCCTACGGCTGTCACTGATGAGTTTCTCCAAACCCTGGCCGATGAGCGGGGGCAGAGCCAAACGGCAGTCACGCAGCCCGGTTCGAATACAGCATCAGAATATTTGGTATATCTGCCTGCTCAGCAACGCAATCTACAAAATACCCGTAACGCCCTGGCACGACGTTACCGGATCCTGTTTCACGAAACATGGTTACAACCTTTGGAACCAGTGGAAAAAGCCACACCTTTGATTCTTCACGGAGGCAATCAGCACGGCCGCTATTTTGAGCTGCAAGGCACATTGACACTTGGCGTCAGCCGGTTTCTACATGTACAAACAGATCTCTGGTTAAGCGAATTCACCACAAATTCATATCAGGAATCACCTTACGGCATCCAACTTCCACCGGAACCGCAGGAACAAGCCGAAATGGCCAACCGTACGTGGGAGAGCGAAACCCTAGAATCGGACGAGGAAGTCGCCGAACCTGTTTATCGGGTTAACCAAGTGATTACGCTGCGGCAAAAACGTCGAATGCGCAGTGGCGAATTGCATTATCTTGATCATCCGAGATTGGCCGCACTGATCAAAATAACACCGCAATAGATCGCGAATAAATAAACTTGAAGACGCGGCTCCGAGCGCAGAGCCGTGTCATATAAAGCGGAAAATATTAACCAGAAGAAACCGAGCTAAACGGTACTTGACGCAAAGAAATTAATTAAATGCAGGCAACGTCTTCAGCCTGTAATCCTTTTTCACCTTGTTGTAATTCGAATTCCACCTTTTGTCCTTCACTCAGTGAGCGATATCCGTCCCCACGAATGTTGCGGTAATGAACGAAGATATCATCTGTATTATCACCACGCGTGATAAAACCATAGCCTCTTGCATTATTGAACCACTTGACAGTGCCATATTCACGAGCAGCCATAATTCACTCCTCTTTTGTGCTGTTTATTTTTGTTACTGGGTTACACAAAGTGAAGGTACAACAAGAATCCACCACTTTCTCCGATTGCTAAGCTGATTCCGGCCAACGCAGCAGTGCCAAACCAAAACCAAGGCCGGACCTTATGCGAATTTTTTTTAGGTGTCCAGGGACTGACGCATATTTCCAGGGGGTTTGGCGCCAAAGCGCAAACCCCGGCACGACTTTGTGAACTCGGTAAAAAAGTGAAGCCAACACAGCAGGATCTTGTGTGTCGGACGCTCGAAGCAATTTACTCAAAACCTCGCCTTGCGATTCGAGATACATTGACTCGGCGACAAAATATCCTAAGATGCTTGCCCTGCAACCAGTAAACGCTTCCTCATAAGCCAACTTGGATATTCATGCACGCAGACCAGACGGTGCATCCCGGATCGCACCAACGCCCCATGTTTCCCGCGCCGACAATTCCTCGCATCACGGCTTTTATCGCCGCGTTGTGGGCAATGGTGCTCTGTGCGGCGCCAGAGGCCGCCCCATGGGTTGATACCGGAGATCAGCAAACACGTCATCACCTTCAAAATCTCGTCGATGGCGGCGTCCTTAATACTCCCGTGTCCAGCTGGCCCCTAATGTGGCGCCATGTCAAACAGGAGCTCGACCAGATCGAACCCAGCCAGCTCAGCTCCGATCAAATCTGGTCCTATCAATATCTCCGCCATGAGCTGCGCAGGGCAATGCGCGCCAGCTCCTTTGAACAAAGGACCACCCTCAGCAATAACCTCAGCGCGGTAGGGGATTTCAGCTCCAATCGGCGAGAGAAGTATGAGTCCGAACTTGGGGCCAATTTCATAGCACGTAACACCGTCTTTAATGTGCAAATCGGTTATGCACATAAACCTGATGACGATCAGTCATTGCGATTCGACGGATCCTATTTGAGCCACCTTTTTGGCAACTGGGCTCTCGGTGTCGGGGCAGTCGATCGCTGGTGGGGCCCAGGGTGGGATTCCAGCCTAATTCTTAGTCACGAGGCACGACCAATCCCTGGCATTTTTCTGCAACGCAATAGCAGCCAGCCCTTCGAAACTCCGTGGTTAAGTTGGCTAGGCCCCTGGCAACTGGTCACCTTCATGTCTCAGATGGAAGCCGAGCGTGCAGTGCCGGATGCACGTCTCTGGGGTATGCGCTTGAACATAAGGCCCTTGCGAAGCCTCGAACTTGGATTTTCGAGAACTGCCATGTGGGGCGGCGAAGGTCGCCCGGATGACCTGGGAACCTTCTGGAACCTCCTGCTCGGCAGGGACAATCGAGGTGATGCAGGCATAAGTGAAGATACCAGCAACGAACCGGGCAATCAGCTCGCAGGTGTTGATTTACGCTGGGGCTATCATTTCGCGGGTGTTACCGGTTCCGTTTACGGCCAGCTTATTGGTGAAGACGAAGCGGGAGGCATGCCCTCTCGCCATATCGGAATGGCTGGAGCCGAAATCCAGACCAACTGGCGAGAAACTCAAGTACGCTTGAGTTTTGAAACGCAAAATACAACTGTCTATTTTTATGACACAGACAAAACGATGCGCAATACCGCGTACGAGCATTCGATTTATCAAAGCGGTTATCGTTATCGCGGCCGTCCTATCGGCTCATCAACTGACAACGATACAGAAGCCTATATAATGCGCGGCCAGATTTATTTCGCCGACGGTGATCACCTAAATCTAAGCCTCGGAAAATTCCGCTTTAACCGGGATGACAGAAACAAATCACCACCGGGTGGTAGTGTGATGGGCCTAGAAACAATAACAGAGCGAATCCAGGCCAGCTATTTCAGACCGCTAAGTCCTTCAGCGCTACTGGAGATTGGCTTATTTCATTACACAACACCGATTTTTTTCTCGGAAACAAAAATCGACAGCGGCGGCCATTTAACGCTGCACGTTTCTTGGTGATCACAGCGCCAGGCAAGTTATTCATTTTATGAGAATCCCTATGAACCGGATCATACGACTGCTCCTCACCTTTGCCGTGATGGGTCTTCATAGCTATGCCCACAGCCAAGGCTTTACACCCACCCCCGAACAGATTCAACAGTTTAAAAATATGTCTCCCGCGCAGCAGCAGCAGATGGCAGAAGCGGCGGGCATTGATTTGAATGCGCTGATAGGCTCACACCAAAAAAGTGCGCAGCCGGTTCTGACCGATAACAGCAACGCCTCCAATTCCCCGGTTGCACAACCTACGCATGAAACCGGCAAAAGAGAAACGGAAAAAACACCCGCAGAAAAAAATGAAGAGCCGGGGAAACTCCCGCTATTTGGTCGCGATCTTTTTAAGGGTGAGCTTGAAGCCTTTCGCCCCGCCATAGATATACCAGTTCCGGCAAATTATGTAATGGGGCCTGGGGACACCTTAGTGATTCAGCTCTACGGTAAAGAAAATGTTGCTCACTCGTTGGTGTTGAATCGCGAAGGTCAAATCCAATTCCCACAGATAGGCCCCGTTACCCTAGCCGGACTTACCTTCGCACAAGCGCAGAAAGTCATTGAGCAAATTGTCGGCGAGCAAATGATAGGCGTTAAGGCATCCGTCACCATGGGCGCCTTGCGCACAATCCGTGTGTTTGTGTTAGGTGAAGTCACTCGCCCCGGCTCCTTTACCGTCGGCTCGCTAGCGACTATGACCAACGCTCTTTTCGCCAGTGGAGGCATCACCGACGTGGGCAGCCTGCGCAACATCCAGCTGAAGCGCAATGGTGAAACCGTCACAACGCTCGATCTCTATAGCTTGCTACTGCAGGGAGACACCAGCAAAGACGCGCGACTCCTGCCCGGGGATGTAATCTTTGTTCCACCACTAGGGAAAACCGTCAGCATTACCGGTCAGGTTAAACGCCCTGCGACTTATGAAATTAAAAATGAAACCACCATCGGCACTTTGATTAATTTGTCAGGTGGCCTTACAAATAATGCCTACCTGCCGATCTCCTATCTGGTTCGTCATGACAGCTTTGGGGAACGCACCCTGATTAATATTGATCTCTCGACCAGCACAGGCAAGCAATACGAATTGCTGGATGGTGACTTACTTTCCATTGCGTCAAAGCTGGACTTTATCAACAACCAGGTCACCCTCGCCGGACATGTGAAGCGACCAGGGCCGCGCTCCTGGGGTCAAGGACTACGCTTTACAGATGTCATACCAAATCCTCGCGAGCTGCTGCCAAACCCCGACATCGAGATCGCACTAATTCAACGCTTCAGCGTTGAAACCCGCAGAGTTGAGGTGATTTTATTTTCACCTACTGACGCTTGGCTGGCGCCCGGTTCAGGAAGCGATCCTCTACTGCAAGGTTACGATGTCATTCAGATGTTTAACTACGAAGATAAGCGAGATCAGCAACTCGCCGAGGTCGTCAAACAACTGGAGGCCCAAGCTCGCTTTAATGAGCGCAAAAAGGTGGTATCAATTAGCGGAAGCGTACGCTTTCCAGGCCTCTATCCACTGGCAGGCAGAATGACCACTCAGCAGTTGATACAGCTCGCCGGTGGTCTCACTGAGAGCGCTCTCGACAGCAATGGAGAAATTACCCGCTATACCATTGATGAAAATAGACAACGGGTTGTGTCGCATATCGGTGTGAATTTTTCCGAAGCACCTCTTCAGCTGGAGCCAGGTGACACACTTCAGGTTAAACAAATTCCTCTCTGGAAACAGAAGGAAACTATAGAGCTGGTTGGCGAAATCATGTTTCCCGGTACCTATACTATTTTGCCCGGGGAGACTCTTGTCGATGTGCTGAAAAGAGCTGGAGGATTAACGCCTCATGCTTATCCGACAGGCGCGATATTCTCACGCTTGGAACTTCGCGAACTCGAGCAACAAAGATTAAAAGAGTTAACTGACAAACTCCAAAGTGATATAGCCGCAGCTACAGCAGCGGGAACCGCCACAGGGCAGGACCAGTTGAGTCTGGATGAGGCGGAACAGCTGATCAAAAATCTTAATACCATTAGACCGCTAGGGCGCATGGTGATCGATCTCCCCAATATTCTGAAAGATCCCGCAAATCACGACTTTCAACTGGAAAGCGGCGATACTTTGACGGTACCCCGCTACAAGCCATCCGTTACTGTGGTTGGCGAGGTTCAATATCCCACCTCTCATTTTTATGATCAGACTCTTGATGCGGTGAGCTATATCGAACGTTCGGGGGGCTACAAAAAAAGCGCGGATGAACAGCGGGTTTATATCGTCAAAGCCAACGGCAGCGTAGTGCAGCCAGAATCCTCCGCATGGTTTCGCGCTAATCGGGATAAAATTCAGCCCGGCGATACTATCGTTGTGCCGCTGGAAACTGATCGCGTGGACAAGCTGACTGTGTGGGCCAGAGCCACCCAGATCATCTATCAAGCAGCGCTGGGCGCGGCCGCACTTAAGGCATTTTAATCACCAAAAAAGTGTTGCCTGCTGAAATTGAGGTCGCTAGAATACGCGACCTCTGCATAGGACCGTAGCTCAGTTGGTTAGAGCACCACCTTGACATGGTGGGGGTCAGCGGTTCGAGTCCGCTCGGTCCTACCAACCTTTGTTTGATTTTTAAACTGCAAAAACGTTTAAAATCAAATAGTTAAAAAGATATAAAAGGTTGACAGAGAGAGGCAAGCAGATTAGCATACGCGCCTCTTAGGAAATATCCGAGACCCTTCCGCCTTAGCTCAGTCGGTAGAGCAAATGACTGTTAATCATTGGGTCGCTGGTTCGAGCCCAGCAGGCGGAGCCAAACAAAAAGCCCCGATTTTACATTGGGGCTTTTTTATTTCACCTCTTATTTATATATCCCCCAAACCCTCGCAATATTGCTTACAAAATACCTCATTTCCTCATTAGACTGAGCGAGCACGTCTTTATTAAACTGCAGAACTCAGCATCGATAGAGATAAAACAATGGCAATATTGGTAACAGGCGGCGCCGGCTACATAGGCTCCCATACAACAGTACAGCTGCTGGATGCAGGTTATGAAGTTGTTATTTTGGACAATTTTCATAACAGCCATGAAGAAGCTGTCAATCGCATCCGAGAGCTGACCGGAAAAAACGTTGTGCTGGTCCGCGGCGACATTAATTGCCAAACAACACTGGAGTCCATTTTTAACAATCACCGCATTGACGCAGTCATTCATTTTGCGGGACTCAAGGCGGTAGGTGAATCAAATCGAATCCCCTTGACCTATTACCGAGTCAATGTGGCAGGCACTCTGAGCCTGTGTGAGACGATGCGTAAGCACGGGTGCAGCAATCTGGTTTTCAGCTCTTCAGCCACCGTCTATGGCGATCCAGAGATAATTCCAATTCCCGAATCCTGCAAGACGTCGGCAACCAACCCCTATGGCCGAAGCAAGCTTATGGTGGAAGAAATACTCGCCGACCTGCAGAAGTCACAGCCTGACTTCTGGAATATTACGTTGTTGCGCTACTTTAACCCTATAGGTGCACATCCCTCTGGACGCATAGGCGAAGACCCTAACGACATTCCCAACAACCTGCTGCCATATGTCGCCCAGGTTGCTACAGGTCGCCTCGAAGTAGTCAATGTCTTTGGCAATGACTACAACACGCCCGATGGCACAGGCGTGCGCGACTACATTCATGTTATGGATTTGGCAGCAGGCCATATCCGCGCGTTGGAGCATCTGCAGCTAACACCAGCGGGCTTACATATATTTAATCTAGGGACAGGGCGAGGGAACTCTGTGCTCGAGATTATCGAAAAATTCCGGGCTATATCCGGCCAAACTATCCCTTATCGCATAGCGCCCCGCAGACTGGGTGATATCGCCACCTGCTACGCCGACCCAACCAAAGCGCAAAACGAACTGGGATGGCATTGCGCCTTTAATCTAGAAGACATGATTCGAGACACATGGAACTGG
>JBQGED010000061.1:0-4175 GCA_052039425.1 Sphingobacterium griseoflavum
CCCTGCGCATGCACCGCTGTATCAAGCCCAACCACGTCGAGTAAGTAGGCCGGCCCCATGGGCCATCCCCACCGCTCCATCACTTTATCGATCGATTGGAAATCCGCGCCGTCTCTCAACAACATGGAAAAACCGGCGAAATATGGGAAAAGAACGCGGTTGACCAAAAATCCAGGGCAGTTATTCACCACCACCGGTTTTTTGCCGAGCGTATTCGCATAAGCGACCGTGCGGGCCACAGCTTGATCAGAAGTTTTTTTGCCGCGAATAACTTCCACCAAGGGCATGGCGTGTACCGGATTGAAAAAATGCATGCCGCAGAAGTTTTCCGGGCGCTTCAGGGACTCTGCCAAGGCATCGATAGAAATCGTGGAGGTGTTAGAACACAAGATTGTGGAAGGATTTACCGCCGCTTCCACTTCAGCAAGAACGGATTTTTTGACCTTGGGATTTTCCACCACTGCTTCTACAACCAAATCCACTTCGTTAAATCCGTCGTAAGCAAGTGTTGGCTCAATGCGGTTCAAGGTTTCTGCCATGGCGGCGACGGTTGCTTTACCTGATTCAACTCGTTTGGAAATCAGTTTTGCCGCTTCCGACAAGCCCTGATCAATTCCTTTTTGGTTGATATCTTTCATCTTGATGGGGATGCCGCGACTGGCGGATTGATATGCAATCCCTCCACCCATAATGCCTGCACCCAATACGGCTGCGCGTTTAACTGTTGCATCCGCCTGCTTTTCCAATTGTTTGGCTTTTTTGCCTATGTATTGGTCGCTGAGGAAAAGTCCGACCAAATTTTTTGCAGCGGAAGTTTGCGCGAGCTTAATAAAAGTTTCCGCTTCGATTTTCTGCGCATCGTCGCGGCCTAATTTGGCGCCATCTTGCATGGCTTTGATTGCGGCAACTGGCGCGGGATAATTGCGTCCGGCCTGCGCACCGACAAACATTTTTGAACTTTCGAAAGCCAGCAAACCTTCCATATCGTTGTGGCGCAATGGTGATTTTTTCTGCTCGCGACGTTGTTGATACGGCAACTTGCCATTTGCTGCACGACGCAACACTTCCAGCGCGCTCGGAATCAATTCCGCTTCCGCAACCACGCCATCGACCACGCCGCGCTTGAGAGCGTCAGGGCCTTTGTGTTCACCGCCACTCGCAATCCACTCCACTGCGGTGTCCAAACCTACAAGGCGAGGTAAACGCACAGTGCCACCCCAACCGGGAACCAAGCCAAGTTTGGTTTCAGGGAGACCGATTTTCGCACTGTCGCTCATGATGCGGAAATCGCAGGCAAGACAAATTTCCAGGCCACCGCCCAACGCGTAACCATTTATGGCGACGACAGAGGGGAAAGGGAGATCTTCAAGACGATTGAAATTACGACTGTTGGTGAGCAAATGCGAACGCACGGCGTCATCGCCCTGTGCAAATACGGGTCCGAATTCAGTGATATCGGCGCCCACAATAAAAGCGCTCTTCGCACTGGAAATCAGAATTCCCTTGATATCGGAGCGGCGCTCCAATTCGTCCAGAGCCTGCCCAAGTTCCCGCGAAAGCGCGAGATTAAACTTATTTACGGACTCGCCCTGCAGATCAAACCGCAGATGTACAAGCCCATCCCCCAATTCCTCGACTGTTATGGCGCTGCCTGAAAAAATCATCACACCCTCGACCCGTTTTCCACTTGGTTGCCGCATCCATAGATGAAAAATGCGACAACGTAACAGTTGTTTGATTTGCCTAAGTATGGATCAATCCAATATCGAAAGACAGTGAAACGACCGACTTTGCTTAATCAGGTTGCAAAAAGTTTCGCGCAAATTTTCATACTTTACTATCAAGACCCTGCCTATCCGGAGTCACTACAAGAGTCATATGGAGCTCTTCTTCTCCGGTATTCTTTAAGCAGAAAGAGCGATTTTGGTGAAACTGGAACATGTCACCAGGCTCCAGCGTCCAGACCTTATCTTCCAGGGTCAACAGCAAGCGCCCGCGAACCAGCGAGCCAGACAAGCTGCTGTTTTTTTGTCCAGCAGGACTTTGACTGATCGAAGTGCCCGGAGCCAGATGCGCCAGCACGACAATCGGGCGATCACCATAATCTGACCGGGAGGAAATAAAAAACTCCGCGCCCGACTGGCTTACCTTTACTTGGTTTGAACGATTGAATACAACAGTAGAGGTCAGCTCACCTGGACGAAAAAAGTCAGCCAGGGAAATCGGAACCGCGCGCAGAATTTTTTCGAGGGTCTGTATGGACGGACTAACGCGCCCTTGTTCGATCATGGATAAATTGGCGTTAGTCATGCCGGCGCGGCGAGCGAGTTCGCGCTGCGAGAGCCCAAACTCAAGACGCAGCTGACGCAGTCTCCGCCCCAGGTCAAAGCCTGCAGGCGAAGATTCTGCTTCCGGCGCATCGTCCGCAGGGCTGGTCATAGCGCCAAATCGTCAAAACCGTCGCAGCCTTCAAGGCTGATTGCGTGGTCGAACCCCGGAACACGGACTCGGCGCGGATCAACTTCGATCGCGTTCTCGTCAATCAGCCCTGTCCCAAATTCATAGATGGGATCGAGCTTGCCAGCATCTGCATCCGTTAAATATCTGGCGGCACTCTCCGTTACCGGAGCGAGCTTGCCCAAGTAGTTCTTCCATACCATTTCGCCGTGGCGTTTTCGCAGGAGTGGCTCTATGGCACTGGGTGAAATCACGGTAGCGGTGGCATTATTGCCGCCGAAACCTTTGGAATTGAGCAAGGCAATCTGACAGGACTCGGGGTCGAGTTCCTGGTCAGTTTTGGAGAGACGCAGGCGGTCGGCGTAAACATCGTCCGCAACCGCATCGATGGTCTTGATGCCGGGCAGTATTCCGCGTTTAAACACGCCGAGAGTGACCGCCATCTGGTCACCGCTGGCCGGCCCAAGTGAGTGGCCTAAATAGGCTTTCACCGCTGCCACAGGCCAACTTTCAATGCCGAAGGCCTTGGCGACCTGATCAAAAATGCGGGATTCCGTCACCCGGTTTTGCGGAGTGCTGGAGCCATGAGCCTGAACAAAACTGGCGCGGCGCACTTTGTCCTCACCAAAAAGATTCACCGCCAATGCAGTGGCACGCGCCATGGTGATGTAATTACCCGGGCCGGGAGCGGAAATGGATTTTTTGAAACCGTCTGCATGAACATAAACTCCCGGAACCGCTGCATAAATCTGCGCCCCCACGCGCAAGGCCAGTTCGTCGTCCATCAACATCACATACTGGCCCGATTCCGCGATGGTAAACCCGCAGTTCTCACCAAAAGGCCGGCTGGCACGGCGGTAATCAATGTCCTGAGAGCCGGTCAGCTTACGCAAGTCTGCGTCTGTGGCCAGCGCGCTCATAGCGGCATAACCGTCGATAACCTCGGGGAGGATAGGCGCCTCGGCGCTGCCCACCAACACCACCCGGCGGCGACCTGCTTTTATGTCTTCCACTCCGGCGCGCAAGTTATAGAGAAAAGTGGCGCAAGCGCCCGTAATCCCACCAGTTGCGCCAACGCTTCCCAAAACATACGCATTAACGAAGTCTGCGGGCATAGTGTTCAGGCCAAGTGCCAACTGTTTGGATGAAACCCGCTCCCCCCGTAAGCGCGCCTGCAACATACCACCGAATCCGGTACTGTCGAGTTGGCTCATTACGCTACTGCTATACACCCCGATTTCATCGGGCGCAATCTGACGGCAGATCGCCTCCCAGGGAATGCCTACTGATTTAACCGCGTCGGACGCGGCGAGGATGTTGAGCTGCAACCCGCGCGGATGATGAGTGGAACGGTAATGGGATCCTGGATCGAAACCGCTGGGCAACTGGCCGGCGGCCTGCACAGCCATCTCCTGCGTCGCAGCGATTGAGACGGCCTGTTTACCAGTGATTTCAACTTCACACATCCCCGCTTCCTGGGATACCACGCGCCAAGTATCGGGTAAAGGATGGGGCAATTCGCGGTAGGAAATTTCCAGACGCATAGGATTCGCCATTGTTCCTAAAGCCTGGGCACGCTTAGCCAACGGCGTGGCGTCTACCGGGAAATAAGTATCTTCGATACGCCTCACCAAAGTACCCATCAGAACCGAACGCTCCAGAGAGGCTTCATCGGCGCCTTCGGTTTGCCTTCCCAGTAGATTTGCCAAAGACGCAAT
>JBQGED010000062.1:0-19816 GCA_052039425.1 Sphingobacterium griseoflavum
CCTGCTCACCAATCTCGAAACCAATACCCAAAAGCTGCTGCAGATCATCCTGGTGGGCCAGCCGGAATTGAATGAGCTCCTGGCCAAGCCAGCGTTGCGCCAGCTCTCCCAGCGCATCACCGCGCGCTACCATTTGCGGCCGCTGAGCGTGGCGGAGACCGAGGCTTATATCAAACACCGTCTGGCTGTCGCTGGTATGCCGCCGGGACGCCAGCCGTTCCCGCCGAAGATTGTGCGCCGGGTGCACCAGATCAGCCGCGGTATTCCGCGGATCATCAACGTGCTTTGTGACCGCATGCTGCTCGGCGCCTACAGTCGCGAAGCTAACCAGATCGATGCCGATATTTGCCGCCAAGCGTCAATCGAAGTACTCGGCGAAGGTGTAGCACCGCGGTCGGCGCGACGTTTTCCGCTGCGTTCGGAATGGATTTACGCCGCCACTGGCGCTGTAGGGGTGATCCTTGTCGGGACTATATTCTGGCTGGTGCTCGGGGCCAGTCGGCAGGCGTCCGCGCCGACACCCCCGGTGGTGGGTGCCGGCAGCATTGTCCGGGAGGCCCCGCGTCCTGCGGGCGATCCCACACCACAAGTGCAGGCGCAGACTTGGTGGCAGCTCAATCAGGATCACTCGCTGGCGGAATTGCTCGGGGTGCTCGGCATCAGCTACGACGGCGCCATGTACCCCTGTTGGGTGGTGAGCCAGCAGGGCTTGAAATGTGAGACGCTGAAACTCAACACTTGGGACGACTTTCTCAGCTTCAACCGCCCCGCCGTGTTGACCATCACCACCCCCGGCCGCCACACAGCATACGTCGCATTGGTCGGCATCAAGGACAACGATGCCTGGGTACGTGGAAAAGAGGGACTTACCCGTGTGCCCTTGGCGGAACTTGGCAGGCTGTGGACCGGTGAAATGGTCTTCGTATGGCGCCGCCCGGAAAACTTCAAAGAGGCCATCGGTATTGGCGCGAAGGGCCCAATGGTCACCTGGATCGCTGAGCAGTTTGCCACCCTGGATCAGCAAGGCGCGCCGCTCACCCGCGAGCACTTCAATGCCCAGTTGCAGCAGCGGGTAAAGCTCTTCCAGCGCGCCAACAATCTGAACGACGATGGTTATGTGGGTATGCAGACGCTGTTGAAGCTCAATGAGGCGCTGGGAGTAGAAAAATCCCTGCGGGATCTGGAGCCGACCCTGGTAACGGCGGGTGGCTGATTTTTTGGAAGCATGACAATGACTTTTGCTGAGAAAGGTTGTGTATGTCGCTGATTCTCGACGCCCTGAACAAAGCGGATCGCGAACGCGAGTACCGCGATGCAATCCCCGACCTAAAAACGGTTCACGGCGCTCCCCGACCCACCCGGGACTATCGCCAGTTTTGGTTGGTCGGCGGCTTGGTCGCCGCGTTGCTCATGGTAGTGACACTGTTGGTGATTGTCTGGCTGCGCATGCCTGGGCGGGTGCCCGCTCCGGTGGAGCGCGATCCCGAAGCCACCGCCGCTCCAGAGCAAATTGCGGCAGCTCCGACCCCCGCCACTCCCGCGCCGAATTTGCCTGAATTAAAAGAGCCGGCCCAAAACGCCGCAACCTTCGTAACCCCGGTTGATCAAGAGGTGCAAGCACTCTACCAGACCCAGCAGGACACCAAGGTCATGGAGGTGATCGAGCCGAAAGTTCAGACGATGTCTGAGGCGCCAGTAGTGATTACGCCGGAAAACCCGCGTCGCTCAACCGTAGATGAGGAGCTGGCGCGAACTTTATGGGAGGAGAGCCGCCGGGAAGCACAGCAACCGGTGCCGACCTCCGCGCTGCCAACAACGCCGGCGGCGACCGCAAAAGCAGAACCCAAACCTTTGCCCGCAGATGTGCCGATTGAGGAAACCTTGGCCGGTCACGCAAGCATCCCGTTTCTCCACGAGCTGCCGGTGTCCGTGCAGGACACTATCCCCACTTTGATGTATGCCAAGCACGAGTACGACAAGGGCTTCGTGGTGATCAATAAAGAAGAGCTGAATATGGGCAGCGCGGCGCGTGGAGGGGTCCTGGTGGAGCGCATACTGGCCGATGGCGTGCTGCTGTCCTTAAACGGCACCGAATTCAAGCTATCCTCCCTGAGCAGTTGGGTGAATTACTAATCCGGCAAATACGCCCGAACAATCTCCATCAAACGTTCTACCGCGCCGCGATTCTGCTCGGCGAATTGCTGCGCCTTTAGGCCGACTAGCTGGCGCTCCTGCGGTTTTTGCAGCCAGTCTAGAACTTGCGCGGCAAGACTTCCGGCGTCCGGTACGGTCACCATGCCACCCACCTGGGTCAGGCGTTTGCTGATATCCGCGAAGTTGAAGGTGTGTGGTCCGCAGATGATGGGCAGGCCCCAGCAGGCGGGTTCGATCATATTGTGGCCGCCGCGCTCTATCAGGCTACCCCCGACAAAGGCGATATCCGCGCAACCGTAGAGGAGCATCATTTCCCCCATGGTATCTCCGACAATCACCTGCGTACCTGCTGGGCACTCGCTGCTGCTGCGGCGGCAGGTGCTGAAACGCGCGCTGCTCAACTCGTACACCTCATCGAAGCGCTCAGGGTGGCGCGGTACGAGGATAAGTAGGGCGGTCCGATCCACCGTGAGGACCACGGCAAAGGCCTCCAGGAGTATGGACTCTTCACCGTCGTGGGTGCTGGCGGCGATAAAGATCGGCCGCGTTGCGCCATAGCTCGCGCGAAGCTCGGCGGCGGAGTCGCGCAAGGCGGGGGAAATGGTGATATCAAATTTCACGCTGCCGGTGACTGTCAGCTTGTGAGGTGACAAGCCGAGATCGAGAAAGCGCTGACCGTCCTCGTTGTTCTGTACCGCCACATGTCTCAGACATTCCAATAATTGCCTCGTCGCTTTGGCAAAACGCGCATAGCGCCGGGCGGAGCGCGCCGACATACGCGCATTGGCTAATACCGCTGGCAGTCTTTGGCGGGCGCACTCGTGCAGCATGTTCGGCCAGAGTTCGGTTTCCATGATGATGGCGAGCACCGGGCTGGTGCGGCGCAGGAATGCGGCAACCGTCCACGGCAGGTCGTAAGGCGCGTAGACATGCAGTACCTGCTTGCCAAAGGTTTCGGCAACGCGGGTGGAACCGGTCGGAGTCATGGTGGTGACCATCACCGCCACCTCCCCGCTCTCCAATAACCGGCGGATTACCGGTGTCGCCGCGACCACCTCACCCACGGATACCGCGTGCACCCAGACCACTGGTCGCGTCTCAGCCGGCGTTGGGTAGATGCCGAAGCGCTCGGGCCAGCGGATGCGGTAGCCCGGCACTTTTTTGTCCTTGATCCAGAGGCGATAGAACACCACTGGCAGAGCGATGATAAAAACCAGTGTGTAGAAAAAACGCAGCATAGCCGCCGCTCAATCCGCTATTTCGCTGAACTGGGCCGCGTACAAGCTGGCGTAGTAGCCGTTGCGCTCCAGAAGTTCGGCGTGGCTGCCCACTTCGACGATGGTGCCCTGATCCATGGCGACGATCACATCGGCATTTTCGATGGTGGACAAGCGGTGCGCGATGATCAGAGTGGTGCGACCTTGCTGCAAGGTTTCCAGTGCCGCCTGGATGGCTTTTTCCGATTCGTTGTCGAGGGCCGAGGTGGCCTCGTCCAGCACCAGAATGGGTGCATCTTTGTAGAGTGCCCGCGCCACAGCCAAGCGCTGGCGCTGGCCACCGGAGAGGCGTGCTCCCTGTTCGCCGACCAGCGTGTCAAAACCTTCCGGAAGCGCTTCGATAAAATCGAGGGCATGGGCGTGCTTCGCTGCCTCCCGCACCCGTTCCATGTCTGCTTCATCGTTGCCGTAAGCGATATTGCGCGCCACTGTATCGTTGAACAGAATGGTTTGCTGATTCACCAGCGCGATCTGCTTGCGCAAGCTGTCGAGCGATACCTCGCGGACATCCTGTCCGTCAATCAGAATAGCGCCGCTGGCGGGGTCATACAGGCGCAGTAACAAGTTGGTGACTGTGGTTTTGCCGCTGCCGGAGCGGCCCACCAGTGCCACGGTAGAGCCGGGCTCGATGGTGAGATTGATGCCGCGCAGGGCGTGGATATCGGTGCCGTAGTGAAAGTGAAGATCGCGCAGTTCAATACGACCGGCGGTGACCTGTAGGGGCTGTCTACCCTGGTCTGGCTCGGGCTCCAGATCAATGACGGCAAATATGGTCTCCGCTGCGGCCAGACCTTTCTGGATGATTTCGTTAACAGAGGTCAGCTGGCGCAGGGGCTTGGTGATCATCGCCGAGGCGCCGAGGTAGGCGATTGCAGAGCCGACGTTGTCATCCCACATCAGCAGCACGAGAAATAGGATCACCGCCAGGGCAATGGCCACCACAATCTGGAACACCGGCCCCTGCAATGCAGCGACGCGTTCGTATTTGATGGACAACCGGGTGTTTTCGTCGGTGTTCTCGTTGAAACGGCGGATTTCATATTTCTGCCCCACGAAGCTGCGCACCAGGCGGAAGCCCTGCAGTGCTTCATTGGCGATATGCGTGACGCCGCCCATGGTGACTTGCATGCGCCGGCTGATCCGGCGGAAGTAGCGGCTGGCGATGCTGACCAGCACACCGAGGATGGGTGCGGTAATCAGGAAGCACAGGGTGAGCTGCCAGTTGTGATAGAGCATCAAACCGAGCAGGGCGATCACCGTAAGGCCATCGCGCAGCGCCACCTTCACTGCGTTAGTGACGGAACCTGTGACCTGGGTGATGTTGTAGACCAGCAGAGACACCAGCTCGCCGCTGTTGTGCTGGTCGTAATAGGTGGTGGGCAGATAAACGAGTTTGGCGAACAGTTCTTTGCGCAGATCTGCCACCACATTCACACCCACCCGCGCGATAAAAAAGTTGCCGAGATAACCGCCCAAACCGTGCAACACCCGCAACACCACAACCGCGATCGGCACCACTAGCATGTATTGTGCGTCGCGTTTCTCCAGGCCGGTGATAAAGTATTCCATCATCTGCGCCATCGCGGCTTCCATAGCCGAAAACAGCACAAACCCGAACACGCTGATGGCGACAAACCAGCGGTAGCGGAAAGCATAGGTCAGCAGGCGTTTATAGAGCTGAACACTGTTGTAGGAAGACATGGTGATGGCGTTCCGGCAGGGAGGTTGGAAATGAAGCGGCTGGAACAGATAAAACAACGGGGATGATCTCATCCCCGTTATGCTGGCCTGCTGCGATCCGGCTTATTTGACGGGCGTCAGCCATTCCAGATGCTGGTCGAGTTTACCTTTCACGGCGTCGAAATACAGATTCTGCAGCCGTGTGGTGATAGGGCCACGCTGACCGGCACCGATGACGCGGCCGTCGAGCATGCGAATCGGCAGTACTTCGGCAGCGGTGCCGGTAAAAAACGCTTCGTCGGCGATGTAGACCTCGTCGCGGGTGATGCGTTTCTCGCGCACTGTGTATCCGCACTCGGCGGCCAGTTGGAAAATGGTGCGGCGGGTGATGCCGTCCAGGCAGGATGTCAGCTCAGGGGTGTACAGCACGCCATCGCGAACCACAAAGATGTTTTCGCCACTGCCTTCCGCGACATAACCTTCAGAATCCAGCAACAGCGCCTCTTCACAACCGCAATCCAAGGCTTCACGCAGGGCCAGCATCGAGTTGATGTAATGGCCGTTGGCTTTCGCCTTGCACATGGAGATGTTGACGTGGTGGCGGGTGTAGCTGGAGGTGCGGACTTTGATGCCCTTCTGCTTGGCTTCTGGTGACATGTAAGAAGGCCAGTTCCAGGCGGCAACAATGATGTGAGTCTTCAGGTTGTCAGCGCGCAGCCCCATACCTTCGGCGCCGTAAAACGCCATGGGGCGCAGGTAGGCTTCGTCGAGATTGTTTTCGCGCACCACTTGGCGGTGGGCTTCGTTGATTTGCTCTTTCGTCCAGGGCATGGCCATGCCCATGATATGCGCGGAGTTGAACAGGCGGTCGGTGTGTTCTTTGAGGCGGAAAATGCAGCTGCCTTTATCGCCCGCATGATAGGCGCGTACGCCTTCGAAAACGCCCATCCCGTAGTGCAGGGTGTGGGTCAGAACATGAACTCGGGCGTCACGCCACGGAACCAGTTCGCCGTCGAACCAGATAACGCCGTCTCTATCGGCAAATGACATAGGAATTCTCCAATAACGGGTTAAGAGTCGTTTGTTTCAAGTGTTGCATTGGAGTCCAAAAGACGTCGCCAGATTTGGGTCACAATCTGACGCTCAGACTCCACTTGATCACCCGCTACGATTCCAGGCTGTTGTTGTAACGCCAGGCGGTGACCGAGGGACCGGAAGGCTTTGTAGGCTTCGATTAAATGGTTGACCTCTTGGGCACTTAACTGACCGGATGCCGCCAGGCAACCCAGAATGCGGATATTGTCGGTGTATTCCAGCAGAGAAGGATCGCTGTGGGACCAGGCCAGAACCGCGTATTGAACCATAAATTCAATATCGACGATACCTCCGGTGTCCTGTTTCAAATTAAACAGCCCTTCCGCCTGTTGTTTTTTATTGCTGCCCAACTGGCTGCGCATTTTCTCGCGCATATCCACTACGTCATTCTGCAGTTTGCTTGAATCCCGCGATTGGGCAAGCACACGGCGGCGCAGCTCGCCAAATGCATTCATCAACTCTGGCCGGCCGGCGATGGCACGGGCGCGCACCAGCGCCTGGTGCTCCCAGGTCCAGGCCGATTCGAACTGATATTTCTCGAAGGCGGTGAGGCTGGTGACCAGCAGGCCGGAATTGCCGGACGGGCGCAGGCGCATATCCACTTCGTAGAGCTGCCCCGAGGGCGTCTGGGTGTTGAGGATATGAATGATTTTCTGTCCCATGCGCACGTAGAAAGTGGTGTTCTCGATGCTGCGCTGTTCTGGCCCCTGGGGCTGGGTATCGCCCATTGGATCAGCGCCATGGATAAACACCAGGTCCAAATCCGAGCCGTGGGCGAGTTCGATACCGCCGAGCTTGCCGTAAGCCACTATGATGAAGTTTGGCAACTCGTGCGCCTCACCATCGGGATAGCCATGGCGCGCGACCATCTGTTGCCAAGCCAGCTGCATCACATAGGCCAGGATCACCTCTGCCAGTTCGGTGAGATAGTCGCTCACCTTCATCAGCGGCAGTTTGCCAGTCACCTCACAGGCAGCGACGCGCAATGCATGGGCGGAGCGGAAGTAGCGCAGCGCTTCCATCTGCTGCTCCAGATCATCCGGGTCTATGCGCAAGACGTGCTGGCGAAGATCTTGGACGAGATCCTCTTTAGGTGGCACGCGATATAGAGTCGCTGGGTTGAGCAGCTCGTCCAGCAAAGCCGGGTGGTGGGCCAACTGCTCGGCGATCCACGGGCTTGCCTGGGTCAGCACAACTAACTGATCCAATGCCTCTGGATTTTCAATCAGCAACAGTAGATAGGCGCTGCGCCGGGCGGTGGCGATCAACAGCGGAATGATCCGCGCCAGGGTACCGCTGGGGTCTTCCGCTGTGACCAAACGCTGCAGCAGTCGCGGCGCCAGCTCGGCGAACCGATCACGGCTGAGCGCAGCCATAGCCATAACCGGTGGGGCACTCAGCAGATGGTCGCGCAGTAGCTTGAGCGTCTGCTCCGGCTCGGGAAAGCGCAGTTTTTCCAGCAGCCCCTGCGAATCGCCGCCAGGGCCGGTGAGCTGGTGCCAGAACAGACGCCAGTCGGCGAGACTCTGCTGCTCGGCGTCGTTTTTCTGTTCGTCGGGCGTGGCGATGACCTCACTGAACTGCTGGTGGACCAGGTCGCGATAGGCGTTCAGGCGGCTATGGAAATCGTCCCAGCTGGCAAAGCCCATCACGTGGGCGATGCGCCGGCGGCCGAGTTCGTCCTTTGGCAGCTCCTGGCTCTGACGGTCGTCATAGCCTTGAATCGCGTGCTCCACATTGCGGAGGAAGCAGTAGGCCTCGCAGAGTTGCTCATCCACTCCGGGTGGCAGACAGTGCAGCCGCTGCAGCAGAGGCAACACTTTGAGCAGGCGGCGCTCCTGCAATTCGGTATCGCGTCCGCCGCGAATGATCTGAAAGGCTTGAGCGATAAATTCCACTTCGCGTATACCGCCGCGGCCGATTTTGACATTGTCGTGGGTGCGCCGGCGGGCGACTTCACGGTTGATCAGCTGCTTCAAATTGCGCAGCGCATCGATCGCGGAGAAATCCACGTATTTGCGGTAAGTAAAGCTGCGCAGTGACGCCATCAGCTCTTGGGTGTGTTCGGGCGAGCCGTTGCTGGCGACCACCCGAGCTTTGATCATGGCGAAGCGCTCCCATTCGCGCCCTTGCGTCTGATAGTAATCCTCGAGCCCGTCGAAGGTGCTCACCAGCGACCCGCTCTGCCCGTAAGGGCGCAGGCGCATATCGACACGGAAGACAAAGCCATCCGCTGTCACCTGGTCGAGAGAGCGGATCAGGCGCTGGCCGAGGCGGGTAAAAAATTCCTGATTGCTGAAACTGCGCGGGCCGCCGTGAGTGTCGCCTTTGCTGGGATAGGCAAAAATCAAATCTACGTCAGAGGACAGATTCAACTCCCAGGCGCCGAGCTTACCCATGCCGAGCACCAGCAGCGGCTGCCGCTCGCCGTTGTCAGCCCGTGGCTCCCCCATTTCCTTGCACAGATGGGCGTAGTGATATTCAAGCGTCGCCTGCAAGGCCAGCTCCGCCAGATCGGTCAGCTCCGCGACCGTGCGGCGGGTATCGGCGAGACGGTTAAAGTCGCGCCAGACGATTCTCGCCATCTGCCTGTAGCGCCATTGGCGCAAGCTTCTATCCCAGTCTTCCGCTGGTGAGTCCTTTTCCGGCAATCCCCTGGCGAGCGCGTCGCGCTCCAGGTTTTCCAGCAGTTGGGGATCGCTCACCAGCGCCAGCAGCCAGTCGGGGTTTTCGCACAGTTTTTCGCTGACGAAATCACTGCCGATCAGCACCCTGTGCCACTGGCTCAGGAGGTCGCCTACCAGTTTCTCTTCCAGCACAACAAGCTGCTCCGCGGTGGCCCGGCGCAGCAGGCGTTCGTGTAGATGGTTGATACGGGTAGAGCTGACGAGTTCGGTTGGGACGGTGGTAAAGCAGGCTTGCAGAGCAGAGGGGGAGGGCATGGGCGGCTCGCTTTGTTATCGGATGGCGGAGCGCGAAACCGGGCGGGTGGACCAGCCTCCCGCCCCGCGTTATTCAGGGGGTGTAATTAACGGCGCGGGATTTATCCAGCCACTGGTCCAGCTCGCTCACATCGGCGGCCACCAGCACGCCCGCCGCCTGCTTCAATTGCAGGGTGGCGATAACGTAGCTGTAGAGTGCGTTGAAATAATCCCGCTGGGCGCTGTAGAGGTTGCGCTGGGCGTTAAGCACATCCACCAAATCACGGGTGCCGACATCGTAACCGGCTTGAGTTGCCTCAAGTGCGCTACGGCTGGAGGTGATGGCCTGTTTGCGGGCGTTCACGGTGGCTGCGGTGGTCAGAACGCTCAGGTGACGCGAGCGTGCATTTTGCACTGTGTCGCGCTGGGTTTGCAGATAGGTTTCCCTGGCCTGGACATATTGGGATGCTGCCTGACGCCGGCTTGCTGATATGCCGCCACCTGCAAAAATGGGGATGGAAAGGTCGAGCCGCACCGAGGTGCTGTTTTGGTCTTCAATGGTGAGGTTTTCCAGCTCCTGCTCCGAATGGCCGTAATTCAAGGAGCCGTTCAGGGTGGGCAAGTGAGCGCTTTTGGCTGCTTTGGCGTTAGCCTCGGCGGAGCGCGCGGCAAACCAAGAGGCTTTCAGGGAGGCGTTGTTGTCCAGCGCCATTTTTACCCATTCTTCGCGGTTGCTGGGTTCTGGTGGCGCCACCGGGAAGTCGTCGAGCAGCGGGGAGATGGTGCGATAACTCTGGCCGGTCAAAACCTCCAGCGCCTCAAAAGCGATCCCGAGGCTGCCTTCGGCCACCAAGCGGTTGGCAGTGGCGGAATCGTACGCCGCCTGCGCTTCGTGTACTTCGGTTATCGCGGTGAGACCCACGGCAAACCGCTGTTTGGTCTGCTCCAGTTGGTGGCCGAGAGCATCTTGCTCGGCTTTGGCGGTGGCCAGGTTATCAACCGCCTGGAGCGCGTCGAAATAGGCTCTGGATGTACGCAGAATTAAATCTTCTTGAGCGAGCAGAAATTCTGCTTCGGCGACGTTAGCAAGAGCTTTGCCGCGGGAATAATTGTGCCAATTGCTCAGGTCAATAATGGATTGGCGCAGCGATGCTGCGTAGCCTTTGCTCTCGATATCGTATTCCCCGGCCGGCCGCTGCTGGGTTGCCACTTCCGTATCCAATTTGGTTTTAGTCCAGTCTGCGGTGCCGCCAATTTGTGGTAGCAATGCTGAGCGACCAATATTGCGGTTTTCAACCCCGGCATCGCGCTGCGCCTGCGCGGCCTTGAAACGGTGGTCGTTTTCCACGGCCTGGCGATAGATGTCTTGCAGGGTTTCCGCTTGGGCGGTCTGCGACAGGAGAATCAGGGCGCAACAAAGCGAACTCAAGCCTGAAGCTATGCGTATTTTCATGGGGTTCCTTTGGTGTGTCGGTTTAAAACGAGGCGTGGGAGTGTAACCACGCAGTGTGATTAATGCATGTGAAATTCTGTAGCCCTGGCACCA
Organism: Sphingobacterium griseoflavum; assembly: GCA_052039425.1. GTDB lineage: Bacteria > Pseudomonadota > Gammaproteobacteria > Pseudomonadales > Cellvibrionaceae > UBA5868. The sequence continues at coordinate 10,674 of JBQGED010000062.1, forward strand.
GCAAGGGCAGGTCAGGTATAGACGTCCACGAGCTGAAAGTTCCCCTCGTAGTGCGCCACCTGCAGGTAAGTGCGCGTCGCCAGATGCTGCCGCGGATTTTGCTGGTCCGCGCGCAACTCCCGCAAGGCCGCAACATAATCCTCAGAGCGTTGCGCACTGCGCTTCTCCCCAGGGTCCACTTCCGCCACCACTGCTTCCCGTCGCTGCGGCTGCACCGGCAACGGTTTTACCGGCGGCACGCTGGTAGCGTTTACCTGATAAGTGAAACCGGGGGTGACGCTGAGGGACATGAATCTCGGGGCTCCGAACGCGGATGCATTAAGTCTGCAGCACGTCCGTTGCGGCAGGATGCGTCTGCGAACGGCTGGAGTTGACAGCAATTATAGGCAGAAGTTGCGGAATGGAAAACGACCAGTCGGTCTTTAACTTTTTCGAGTCTGAATTCAGACCTTGTTTTGCCTGCAGCGCAATCGGTGCTCGAAATCGATAGGTGCCTTGGTTAGACTGTGCGCTCGTCTTGTCGGGGTGCCAGTGCATTTTCGCCTATGGGTGTTTCACCTTATTAGGTGTTGAGCACGGCTGAGAAAAACCCGCTGACCTGATCCGGTTAGTACCGGCGGAGGAAACGAGATGCGACCATTCCCACTTGCCTTGCGTCCGCTCTGTCCTTCTTTTTGTTCTAGCAAATCCATTGTTGAGAATGCCTATGGCGGATTCCCCATCCAACAAACCCGCAGCGGTTGTGCTGAGCATCGCCGGCAGCGACAGCAGCGGCGGCGCCGGTATTCAGGCGGATCTTAAAACCGGCGCAGCCTTCGGCGTCTTCGTCGCCACCGCGATCACCGCGATCACCGCGCAAAATTCTGCGGGCGTTTCCGGTATTTTTCCGCTGACAGTGGCACAGCTGGAAGCGCAAATTGACGCGGTCATGTCCGGCCTGCCAGTGGCGGCCGTCAAAATCGGCATGCTCGCCAATATCGAGCTGGCAGAAGCGGTTGCGCGGGTGCTTGAGGCGACCAAGCTGCCGGTTGTGCTCGACCCCGTTATGGGTGCCACCAGCGGCAGCAGTCTGATGACCGAGGAGGGTGTCACCCAATTTTTTCGTGAGCGCCTCCTCCCGTTGGCGACCCTGGTGACCCCTAACGTCGCCGAGGCGGCGCGGCTTCTGGAGACGACTCAGGCGCACACCTATGACGAACTGGAACAGCAGGCACAGGCGCTCCATCGCATCAGCGGCCGCGCCGTGTTATTGAAAGGCGGCGACGCGGAATTGCCGCTGGCAGTGGATTATCTGGTGACCCAGGAGGGGGTGAAGCCCTTCAGCGCGCCGCGCCAGTCGACCAGCCACACCCACGGCGGCGGCTGCACCATGGCGTCGGCCATAGCGGCGGGACTCGCCCAGGGACTCACTCTGGAGCAGGCAGTCGCCGCAGCCAAGTCCTATATCCAAGGCGCGATCACTCACAGCTCGCGCCTGCAACTGGTGCCACACAACGGTCCCATCCACCACTTTTATCAATATTGGTAAGGGCCACTTCTGGCAAAGCCAAGCGATCGAGAGGAGTCTCAATGAAACTGCAAGCCGACCAAACCTTTATCAATTCCGAAGCACGGGTGGATGAATCCTCGGTGCAACCTTTTCCGCGTTCGAAAAAAATCTATGTGCAGGGCTCGCGTCCGGATATTCGCGTGCCTATGCGTGAAATCAGCCTTTCTGATACTCCCACCGATTTCGGCGGCGAAATAAATCCTGCGGTGCGGGTGTATGACACCTCCGGTCCATACACCGATCCGGATGTGAAGATTGATGTGCGCAAAGGTCTGCCGGATGTGCGCACGCCCTGGATCGATGCGCGTGGTGACACTGAATTGTTGCGCGGCAACAGCTCCAATTTCACCCGCGAGCGCTTGCACGACTCCAAACTCGCCTCCTTGCGTTTTGAACATCTGCGCAATCCTCGTCGCGCCAAACCCGGCCACAATGTCACGCAAATGCATTACGCGCGCAAAGGCATCATCACGCCGGAAATGGAATACATCGCCATTCGCGAAAATATGAGTTTGCAGCAGGCGAAAGAATTGGGCGTGCTGGCAGAGCAGCATCCGGGCATGAGTTTCGGTGCGGCCATTCCGAAAGAAATTACGCCCGAATTTGTCCGCTCTGAAGTCGCCCGCGGTCGCGCCATTATTCCGGCGAATATCAATCACACTGAATTGGAACCGATGATTATTGGCCGTAATTTTTTGGTCAAAATTAACGGCAATATCGGCAACAGTGCAATTACATCATCAATTGATGAAGAAGTGGCAAAACTCACCTGGGGCACGCGCTGGGGCGCAGACACCATCATGGATTTGTCCACCGGTAAAAATATTCACGAAACCCGCGAGTGGATCATTCGCAATTCCCAAGTGCCGATTGGCACTGTGCCGATTTATCAGGCGCTGGAAAAAGTCGGCGGTGTTGCCGAAGAACTCACCTGGGAAATGTTTCGCGATACTTTAATTGAGCAAGCTGAGCAGGGCGTAGATTATTTCACCATTCACGCCGGCGTTCTGCTGCGCTATGTGCCGCTCACTGCCAAACGCGTTACCGGTATTGTTTCCCGCGGCGGCTCCATCATGGCCAAGTGGTGTCTGGCGCATCACAAAGAAAATTTCCTCTACACCCATTTCGAGGAAATCTGCGAAATCATGAAAGCCTACGACGTGAGTTTTTCACTCGGCGATGGCCTGCGTCCCGGCTCCATTGCCGATGCCAACGACGCGGCGCAATTTGGCGAGCTGGAAACTCTGGGCGAATTGACCGAAATCGCCTGGAAACACGATGTGCAGACCATGATCGAAGGTCCCGGTCATGTACCCATGCACATGATCAAGGAAAATATGGATAAGCAGCTGGAAGTCTGTAAGGAAGCGCCGTTTTATACGCTCGGCCCACTGACCACCGATATTGCTCCCGGCTATGACCACATCACCTCAGGAATCGGCGCTGCCATGATCGGCTGGTTCGGCTGTGCGATGCTTTGCTACGTTACACCGAAAGAACACTTGGGATTACCGAATAAAGACGACGTAAAAGAAGGCATCATCACCTACAAAATCGCCGCCCACGCCGCCGATTTGGCTAAGGGCCATCCCGGTGCGCAAATACGCGATAACGCATTGTCGAAAGCGCGTTTCGAATTCCGCTGGGAAGATCAATTCAATCTCGGTCTCGACCCGGATACCGCCAAGGAATATCACGACGAAACTCTGCCGAAGGATTCCGCCAAGGTGGCGCACTTCTGCTCCATGTGCGGGCCGAAATTCTGTTCGATGAAAATTACGCAGGAGGTGCGGGACTATGCAGCGTCCCAAGGGGTTGAAGTCGAAGCGGAAACCGTCACTCTGGTGGATGTCCAGGCGGAGATGCAAGCCAAAGCGCAAGAATTCCGTGCGTCAGGCAGCGAGCTTTACCATAAGGTATAAGTCAGGCAAACAAAGGAGGCCCTTGGTGGATAAGCAAAACTTTACTCGAGGCGATGTCGACATTGTGCAGGAGGAGCCGCTGTACTCTGGCTTCTTCACGTTGCTCAAGGTGAAGTTGCGCCACCGCCTGTTCAGCGGCGGTTGGAGTCGCGAGTTTACCCGCGAGCTGTTCGCCAAGTCCGAGGCGGCGTCGGCGGTGGTCTACGATCCGGTGTTGGATCAGATAGGTCTGGTGGACCAATTCCGCATCGGCACTCTCGACTCGCCCTACGGTCCATGGACCCTCGAGAGCGTGGCCGGCATGGTGGAGGAAGGCGAAAGTCCCGCGGACATGATGCTGCGCGAATTAGTGGAAGAGGCCGGGTTGCATGCGAAAGAGCTGCTGCCGGTCACTGCCTTCTATCCCACCCCCGGGAGCTGCAACGAATACACCCATTTATTCTGTGCTATTTGCGACCTTACCGAGGCGGGCGGCGTCTTTGGTGTTGAGGGTGAGAACGAAGACATACTGTTCAAAGCTTACCCAGCCGAAGATGTGTTCAATGCTATGCTTCAGAGTAGAATGAACAACGCCGCGACCCTTATAGGTCTGCAGTGGCTGCAACTCAACCGAACTCAATTGCGTGCCCGTTGGCCGGCCTGGCCATAGGCAATCGGGAGATCAATGTGATGAGAACATCGCGATGGTAAAAGTGCTCGAGCGTCCCAGAGTCAAGCAGTCTCTGACCGTGAGCCTGCCCGATCACCACTCCCGCTGCGAAATCAATTATCACCTTTGCCTTGCGCTGTTCCCCGGTTGCCGGGGCGAGCAAACCTCATGGTCCTTTTCTCTGGATACCGTGCGGGAAACCGCCGTGCGGGTGGATCTGGAAGAGACTGCTCCCTACACCTCAACCTTGTTGATCACCCAAACCTATCTCGCACCTTATTATCTGCAAGCTCCGCAACTGCGCGTGCGTCTTTACCACGATGTCGGCATGGCCGAAGTCATCGCCTGGAACCGCCACCGCAACTGGCGTCCGGTCTATCAGTACCCCAACCCTTCCATGTACCAGCCGGACGAAAAGATGGCCCTCAACCGCTTTCTCGGCGAGCTTTTGGTTCATTGCCGCAAATTGGGAATTGCCCGCAGCACAATCTGTGAGTCGATTCGCATTAACAAAAACTGATCTCTGGCGAAAACCGAATTAAGGGTCAAACTAACTACATCATCGGTTGAAAAAGTCAGCCATCGACAGAGCTTGTGCGGCGATTGGAGCAGTAGTGGAGAATGACGCGCTTGAACGGTAGACCCTTGCGGATTATGCAGATAACAGATTGTCACCTGGGGCGCGATGCGGATGAATCGTTGCTGGGACTTAAAACAGCAGACACTTTGGTGGATGTGTTGGAGCGTGCGGCGCAGGAGGATCCTTTTGACCTGGTGCTGTGCAGCGGCGATGTTTCCAATGATGGCACGGCGGCGTCCTATGATCGCTTTGTCCAGATCATCCGCCAGCATATGCCGGCGGTTCCCGTGGCCTGGCTGCCCGGCAATCACGATAACCCCTCGAGCATGCGCACAATCCGCGCAGCCGCGCCCCGGTCCGACTATCTCAGCATCGGCGGTTGGAATCTGATAATGCTCAATTCCCGCGTGCCTTTCGAAGAGCGCGGCGAACTGCCCCTCAGCGAATTGCAGCGCTTGGAGCGTTTGCTCGAATCCGATCCCTCTTCGCCGACTCTGATCTTCCTGCATCACCAACTGGTGCCGGTGGGCAGCGCGTGGATCGATCAGTATGTGGTCAGTAACGCGGCGGATTTTTTTTCCATTACCGATCGCTTCGACAATATTCGCGCGGTGTCCTGGGGGCATGTGCACCAGGAGTTTTACATGGTGCGCAACGGCGTCGACTTGTTGGCGACACCCTCCACCTGTGTCCAATTCAAACCCCTCAGCGACGACTTTATGGTCGATAGCTCCATGCCGGGTTACCGCACCTACGAACTTCACGCCAATGGTGTCTATACTACCCACGTAAATCGCGTCAGCGAGCGCGCTTACAGCATCGACTTGGCATCCGAAGGCTACTGATCGTTCAATTGGTTTGGCTCAAAGGATCCAGTGTTCAGGCCCCGAAAGGGGCCTGATGCGTTTTTGTCACCCGCTTTGGACGACTATGGATATGCCCACCCTGATTTACATCCACGGATTCTTGAGCTCCCCCAAATCTGCCAAAGCGCAAGCCACCCACAACTGGCTGCAGTACCACCGCCCGGAATGGCGTTTCGAATGCCCCTATCTCTCCTCCCATCCCGTGCAGGCCCGAGCCGCACTGGAAGCACTGCTAGACGGATTGCCGGGCGGGGATATTTATCTGCTGGGCAGTTCCCTCGGTGGCTTTTGGGCGACCTATCTCGCTGAGCAGCGAGGTCTGCCGGCGGTGTTGATCAATCCGGCGGTGAGCCCGCAGCGGCGTTTCCAGAACCTTGTTGGTCAATCCCTAAAAAACTACCATACCGCCGAAATCTGCACGCTCACCGATGCGGACTTGGCGGAATTGGACGCGTGCGACACCAGTCAGTTGCACAATCCCGACCTGTATTGGTTGCTGGTGCAGACGGGGGACGAAACCCTCGATTATCGCGATGCCGTAAATAAATACGTCGGCTGTCGTCAAACCGTGGAGGCTGGGGGCAGTCACGCATTTGATGGCTACGAAAGCTGGCTACCGGAAATTGCCGGATTTTTTGAGGAGTTCCGCTACCTCTGATTTCCGTGTTACCACAATAAAAATCCACCTGTTCTCGATGGCGACTGCGGTCCACATCGAAAAGCGGGCAAACACATATCGGGACCTGAAGTGTTATGAGTAAATACACCGCTGAAGATATCGAAGTTCTCACCGGCCTAGAGCCCGTCAAAAAACGCCCGGGCATGTACACCGACACCACTCGCCCCAACCACCTCGCCCAGGAAATTATTGATAACAGCGTCGACGAAGCGCTCGCGGGGCATGCCAAAACCATCAGCGTGGTGCTGCATAAAGACCACTCCATCACCGTGGCCGACGATGGTCGCGGTATGCCGGTGGATATTCACCCGGAGCAGGGTAAATCCGGTGTTGAAGTCATTCTCGCCACGCTTCATGCCGGCGGAAAATTCTCCAACAAAAACTATCAATTTTCCGGTGGTTTGCACGGTGTGGGGGTGTCGGTCGTCAATGCGCTCTCAAGCATTCTCGAAGTCACCATCAAACGCGACGGCCAAATTTATCGCATCGGCTTTCAGGACGGCGATAAAACCGTCGACTTGCATGTGGTCGGCAGCTGCACCAAACGCGATACCGGCACCAGCGTGCGCTTTTTACCGAACCCGAAATATTTCGATTCACCGAAATTTTCGGTCTCCCGTTTGCGCCATGTATTGCGTGCAAAAGCGGTTTTGTGCCCCGGTCTGCATATTTCTTTTTTGGATGAGCAGAGTGGTGAAAAAGATGAGTGGTATTACGAAGACGGTCTGAAAGATTATTTATCCGGCGCCACCCAGGGCTGGCCAACGCTGCCGGATCAACCTTTTATTGGCAATTTCGCCAGCGCGCACGAAGCGGTGGATTGGGCGGTGCAATGGCTGCCGGAAGGCGGAGAAGCAGTGCAGGAAAGTTACGTCAACTTAATTCCTACCGCGCAGGGCGGCACCCACGTCAATGGTTTGCGCACCGGTTTGATGGAGGCCATGCGCGAATATTGTGAACTGCGTAATCTGGTTCCGCGCGGCGTAAAACTTGCGCCGGAAGATATCTGGATTAATTGTTGTTTTGTGCTTTCCTATAAATTGGAAGATCCACAATTTTCCGGACAGACCAAAGAGCGTTTGTCATCGCGGGAAGCTGCCGCCTTTGTCTCTGGTGTTTGCAAAGATTCCTTCAGTTTATGGCTTAACCAAAATACCGAAGACGGTGACAAGCTCGCGGACTTCGTTATTAACAACGCGCAAAAACGCGTGCGCTCAAGCAAAAAAATCGAGCGCAAGCGCATTACTGCCGGCCCAGCATTGCCAGGAAAATTGGCCGACTGCTCGACCGATGATCCATCACGCGGCGAATTATTTTTGGTTGAAGGTGACTCTGCCGGCGGCTCCGCCAAACAAGCCCGCGACCGCGAAACCCAGGCCATCATGCCTCTGCGCGGAAAAATTCTGAACACCTGGGAAGTCGACAGCGCCGAAGTGCTCGCCTCGCAGGAAGTGCACGATATTTCCGTGGCCTTGGGAATTGATCCGGGCAATGATGATTTAACCAAGTTGCGCTACCACAAAATCTGCATCCTCGCCGATGCCGACTCCGACGGTTTGCACATCGCAACATTGTTGTGCGCACTCTTCGTTCGTCATTTCCCCTCCCTCGTAAAATCCGGCCATGTCTTCGTCGCCATGCCCCCGCTGTATCGCATCGACGTCGGCCAGGACGTTTACTACGCCCTCGACGAAGGTGAAAAACAAGGCATCCTCGACCGCATCGCCGCCGAAAAGAAAAAAGGCAAACCCAACGTCCAGCGTTTTAAAGGGTTGGGTGAAATGAACCCATTGCAACTGCGCGAAACCACTATGGCAAGAGATACGCGACGGCTGGTGCAGCTCACCATTGACGACGGCGATCAAACGCATCAGGTGTTGGATATGTTGCTGGCGAAGAAAAGAGCGGCGGATAGAAAAAATTGGTTGGAGGAGAAGGGGGATTTGGCGGAGGCGGCGGTTTGAGTTGCTGAGGTGTCTTCGCGGCAAAGCTGCGTCCAGGCAATTCTGCATAAGACGATGAACAATTGTTCATAGGCCAAATTTGTTTGGTTAACCCGAGATTGTATGGCTATGCCGCCGGACTACCGCAAATCAATTAATCCAGAAAAGGCGCGTATCTTCCGGATTGTCCATAGGAATAATATTCCTTGGATATTGTCCAATGGGTTGCACTGTGGGAACAGCAATGTTTTATGTCCTCATTGGGTTCACATTGGCAGTCCCGAGTTGATAGAAAAGAGGGCTGCTCATCCGGTACCGGCGGGGCCGCGAGGTTGTTTAAACGACTATGTACCGTTTTATTTCACTCCCTTTTCACCCATGATGAAGAATATCCACAGTGGTCGAAGTGGAGTGAAGCAACGCTCAAATGACGAAATCGTTATTTTAGTGGCGAATTTACGTCGGATAGCAGAACAAGGCTTAGAGTTTGTGTTTACAGACTGTCATGCATTCTACGAGTGGGCCGACTTCTACACGGACCTCGCGGATCTGGACAAGATTGACTGGAAGATACTCCAATATCGAGACTTTAAACGCGATGCAGATGATCCGGTTAAGTTCGAGCGCTACCAAGCGGAGGCATTGGTTTATCACCATTGTCCAGTCAGTGCCCTGGATGGGATGATTTGCTATACAGAGGCAGTCAAAAGTCAACTTGAACATTGGCTGGCGGATCAAAATATGAAAATGCCAGTTCACGTGGACGAAAGGTGGTACTTCTCATGATTCGATACACACAAGGCAATCTTTTAGACGCGCCGGCGGAGGCTTTGGTTAATACTGTCAATACCGTTGGGGTGATGGGCAAAGGTATTGCGTTGATGTTTAAGGAACGTTTTCCCGACAACATGCGCCAGTATGCGAAAGCGTGCAAAGAGGGTGAGCTGACAACCGG
>JBQGED010000063.1:0-8945 GCA_052039425.1 Sphingobacterium griseoflavum
GCTCACCAATTCGCAACAATAAGGAGGCATCGCATGCCGGTAACCGCAACTGACCCGATTAAAATTATTTTTGCCATCCTTCTGCCGCCGCTCGGGGTTTTTCTCGAGGTGGGACTCAAAGGACACTTTTGGCTAAATATCCTTTTGACCATGCTGGGCTTTATTCCGGGCATCATTCATGCCTTATATGTCATTCTGAAGCATTAATCGATAAAAATAAAAAGGGCATTGGATTCACATCCAATGCCCTTCACTCAAAAAGCGCAAGTTGAATAAAAAGTATCCTGAACTTTATTCCACGGATGATTACTCCGGTACAAATACTGGAATCAGGCTTAGAGCTTCCGTCAAGTTTAACATTAGAGTGTTGTCAGTTGCGGTGCTATCACCGCTCCAATGGGAAAAACGATAGCCAGCATTCGGCAAAGCGGTCACTGTAACCGGAAGTTCCGCAAAATAATTGCCACTCCAGTTTTCGTTCGCCACCACAATCGAATTCACTTTAACGCTACCGGCGGCACTATCGAGACCAGCAATCGACAAAGTCACAGGCGCTAACAAAGTGAAATGGGTGCGCAGATGTTGCCAAACATAACCCGGCCTGCTGTTGGCATAGGTAATCAGGCTACTGACCTCGCCCTCCCAGTTCCAATTACTTCTGGGACCGCCCCATCGCTCTTTCTGCAGCGGAATTTCCGAGCGAATTTCGTCAGCCAAGCGATTCACAACAGACGTAACATTGGCCGGCAAAAATCTGGAATTTAGCTGGTCGGCAAAATAGCTGATAAATTGCGTTCTGAATTGCGGATTTATCAGCAGTCGTCGCAGCAACAAGGTTGACCAGGGAGGATTGGACCCCCCAACCATTGCCGTCTCCGCCGTCGCATATTGAAGTGAATTTTTAGTGACATTGGACTGATACAAACCAAAGCCAAAGTCTGTATCGTATAAAATCCAGCGCCATTTGGTGTCCGGCGTTTTCCAATATTTAATATTTCTTTCAGGCCAGTCGTCATTGGCGATAAAAATCTGCAGCACTTGATATGCGATAAAATTGTCGATGTCCATCTGTGCCGCAACTGTTGCATAAAAGTCTGGCGAGCTCGGGTCGGCAGTGGCGACATAATCTATTAATGCCAGATACTCATCGTTGGAACCTTCAACAACCTCTGCATTTGCCTCCAGAATAGTAACGGCGCTTTTCTTGACGTCGTGCTTTGCGCTTAAGAAATCTTCGTTCACTTTTTCGCGCAGGTTGTGCAGGCCCCAATATTCACCATTTAAATAAACAGCGACGGCCCTGCCCGCCTGATAATCCAATCCGCTGCCTTCCATAAGAGAAGTAAAAGCGCGGTCTCTCAGCATGGTGCGCAACCAGTCATTCCCCGATGCGCGCAGCACCAGATGCTCGAATTTTTTGTAGCTCAATTCGGGGAAAAAGGGATACTCGAATTTATCCACCCCGTAGCGCGCTCTGGCATAAAATGCCAAAGCTTTTTGCGCAAATGATCGAGTGTAACCACCAAAAATCTGCACACCTGTATTGAATTCAACGCCCAAACTGCCATCAGTCTCGTAAAATCCGAAATGGATATCGCGCTCCCAATCCTGCCAAAAATTGGCCCCATAGTGGGGGGCCTGCCGCTCGTAATTAAGTCCGAGGACGTAAATGCCGTATTCCATATCGAAAAAATCGAGTGGATCGGCCTCCAGAGTGACCACAGGAATATCATGGCGAGCGTCAACCAAAAAGGTCCTGGATTGCGTCACTGAGGGAACAAAACCATCTGCAAAAATTCTCGCTCGGATTGCGGTGTTTTGCGAAATCATCAGCGCGCCCTGATAGATCGGTGAAGCTTGTGTCGGCACGGAACCATCCGTGGTATAGCGAATCGTTTGACCAGCTTCTTCACCAGTCAACATCACCATGGCTGCGTTGGTCACCCCACCCTTGTCGGAAAATTGCACCGTACCGTTAATGACACCGCGATACTCCTGATCGCTGTTAACTGCGCCAGGTGTCGGGCGATCGTAATAAGCCACGGATTTATTTACCAGCGACAACCCCACCGATGTGCCCGTGCGTAAGCCATCCACGGTTAACGCATGTTTTTGCACACCGTTGTTGTCGAATAAATATAACGTCTCGCCAGATGATGAAATTTTGAAATTGGTGTGCAAGGGTTTGCCGCTTGTAGCGCGGTTTTTATCAGATGCCCAGACCACCACATAGCCCCCCGCCTCTAGGGTCATCTCGGGAAACTGCCACATTTGAGGAGTCATCACATCATCAGTCACGCTCCAGCCAGCCAACTGCACCGGAGAGTTACTGTGGTTATACACTTCAAACCAGTCCTCACTATCACCGTCCTCATCCTTGAATTCGGAATTGGAGGAAACCGCTTCATTAATGATTAATCCTTGGCAGGAATTGCAAACCAAACCGGAAGAACTGCTGCTGGAGGAACTCGACGAGCTGGAAGATGAACCGGAACTGGATGAGCTATCCGGCCCAGAACCAGCGTCACCACCACAAGCGGACAAGCTAAGAGCGAACAATAGCGCACTTAATCGCGGGAAACTGATCCGCAAGAGCCAAGAGGTCTTGAACATACGTTGGAAGCCTTACTGAATAATCAGACAATATTATTTTTGAATACTAGCGATTATAAGCGTGCACCGTAAGGCGAGCCCACCCGAAGGATGACGGTTTTGTGACACCAGCACACTCGACATGTGAGTTTTGAGTTGCGCCGTCAAATTACTGCAGGTAGACGCAGGCTTGGACCAAAATGACTATTAGTTCAGGATAAAAGCCGGCAACAGGGCTGTTGCCGGCACAGATCAAGAATGCAATTTGGGCGCATTATTGCTGTAGCTGCTTGGCGAAGCGTACCCAGGCGAATACGCCGTGTCAGATTCCTCTCCAACAGAACGCCCCATAGCGTCAATTCGCTGTTTACCTTCCTGTACCTTTTGCTTGGCTTTAGCCGCGACTTTGTCCCGTGCTCCGCCTAAGTATCGGTTTTCTGTGGACGTGGCTGGCAAACTGGCTGCGATCAACGCACCTGCGGCTATGCCGATAGCACCCACAGCGAGAGGTTGTTCACGCAACAAGGTCGAAAACGTATCGCCAACCTGCCCTGCGCGCGCGCGCAATTCGTCGCCGGTATGGCTTGCACCATGACGTAGGTGAGCTGAAGTTCGACCTATCTTGTGCCCAAACTCATTAAGATTCGCTTTGACCTGCTCTTTGGTGTGAGCCGCTCTGCTCTTCAGCTCTTCAGCCGTGGACTGATGATGCTCGTAATCAGGGTCGACACCGTAACTAGCGTTTGACGGATAGCCGTACCCGGCCGAAAGGCGGCGGCTGTTTTGGCCGTACATCAGCCATGCTACACCCAAGGCCGTCAGCAACGTCGGCACTGGATTGTCGCGGACGGTATTGACGAGATTTTGCGAAAATTCCCGGCCATTGGTTTTGCCATAGCTCAACACCTTATCGAGCATTTGACCTGGTGAAAATTGCGCCTCCAACTCGGAAATAGTATCGCCGATATGGGCGCGTTGCTGATCAATTTCCCGCTCAAGTTGAGCCGGATCTTTCTGCGCTTCCGTATTAATGTTCATTAAATCGCCCTCCGCATCGCTTGTTTATCTTTTTCTATGGCGTCCATGGTGTGCGTCGGTGTAAAAGACGACGCCTGGAGTTTCTTTTTGCCCGAAGCCAGCATAATCGCGCCTATCAGTACGACCACCCCGCCGACAATTAAGGACGCCAGCCACAATTCCACTACTTCGCCAAGCGCCAGCACACCGCCGAGCAATAAAAATAAAACGCCAGCGTAAAGAACGGAGCCACCAATAATGGTGCTTATGGCCCCTGCTTTAGCTTCATGGATCGAATGGGAAACTTCTACCTTGGCCAGCGCTAATTCCTTAGTAAATAAAGATGTAATGTCACTGGTGAGCTGTCGGAGCAGACCTGTTAATGATTTATCCGTGTGGCTGCTCGAACGTATATCAGTAACCGGTCTAACGTGAGATTGATAATTCTCATTCATAAAAATTTCCTCCACGATTATTAGAGCCAAACGACTGATCTTTTCTCGACGTAATGGATGGGAATTCCTCATCTCTATCGAGATAACCATTGTCTTCAAAACCAATGTCGTATCCACCTGCCATGGCGTAATCGTCGGCGAGATAATCTTCCTCCGTCACTCGCTGCGTAATTTCCCCCGCTGTTTCGGAACCTGCTGTTTCCGGATAGGCATCTCCCGAAACATTACGGGGGTATACCTCATCAGTAAAATTGGGAGCGCTATGCGCATCTCGCTCATAGCGTTCGCTAATGTTTTGGCCTTTCGCAGACGCACGTGCAAAGCGTCCAATACCGAGACCGATCGCAAGGCTGCCTGCAATAAACAAGGTTGGATTTTTCCGAGCGATCGCTTCCACGTCGTGCACCAGTTCGTCCACGCTCTTGTGACGCAAGCTATTAGCCAAGGACGCCACGCTATCGGCAATCTCGGTCACATAACGTGACAGACCTTGCTGATCATATTCTTCAAGATTTTCTGCTGCGGCATCCGCTGCATCGGCAACCGCATCCAAGCCGCTGGCAGCCTGTTGACGAGTACTATCGAAACTTTGCTGCGCCGTGCGCTGCACGCGCTCAGCCGCGCCCAAGTCTTCCTTGGACAGGTCTGGGCTCTCCCGGCCATAAATAGAGTTTTGTTCGTAGGCCATATCATCACCCCTGGTTGTCATGTTTGTAGACAGCGCAACAATGTCGCGCCATTTAAAACCAAGGAGCAAATTCCGCGCCCCATTCTTAGCAAACCAGTCAACGGGTCGAGAATGGAGTTTAAATTAAGAAAAAGGCCTTCTCTGCGTCGAATAATGCGCACAAAACTTGACGCTTTTAGTAAACCTTACAAAGTCCAATGGTGAAAATGAAATAAAAAATAATTGTTAACGTGATGAAACAGAACAGCGATTTATTCGACGTCGGCATGCGAAAGAAGGCGAGACAAAGCAAAAGGCCGAGCAAGGACTGCGTCGGCACGGTGGTTACATGGAGCAAATGAGCATTGTGTCTGGTTTCACCGCCACAGGACGATTTAACGCGGTCTCGGGTGCTCAGCCGTTATGAAACAACCTCCAAATGTTTATGAGCCGGAGCCAAATAACTTATTAATCCATGCTCCGATGTCTTCAAGTTGCTCTGGCAGAACTGTGTGTTCCATCGGATATTCCTTCCATTCCACACTATAACCAAGCGCGGACAAACCATCCGCGCTGAGTTTTCCAGCATACAGGGGTACCACCGAATCGAATCTGCCGTGCATCGCTAATATGGGCGAATCCAGGTTGACGCCGCTGTGTTCCTTTTCGGCATTGCGTAAAAACGGCAGATAAGTGGATAAAGCCAATGTCCCGGCGAGCTTATGCGAGCTGCGAATTCCGGTGTAATAAGCGACTGCCCCACCTTGAGAAAATCCAGCCAGCACAATATTAGTCGAAGATACTCCTTGTGTGATTTGTTCTGCGATCAGTCCCTCCAGGGTGTCGCACGATTGGGTTATGCCCGGAAGGTCTTCTTTATCCGTGATATCCGTGCCTTTGATATCGTACCAACCCGGCATGATATAGCCTCCATTCACCGAAATCGGCCGATCCGGAGCCTGAGGAAAAATAAAGCGAATATTCAACTCCCTCGCCAAACCCAAATAAGGTATTATCGGAACAAAATCATCAGCCGTAGCGCCCAGCCCATGCAACCAAATGATGGCGTGTGTGGGCGTCGAATTTCCGAAATTTTTTACTATCGTTGTGCTCATAAAGCCGCCTGTAAAAGTACAAAAAGGCAGTATCGGCGAGTGCGGCCACGATGGAAAGCCTGGGAAGGTCAGCAGGAGAAATTTTGGCGAAATTTCCCGAGATTTGCAGCGGCATCCCTGCCTGCTCCAATGATTTCCTAACCGGTTAGAAACTAGCTTTCACTCATTCCCGCAGCCGGCTCCGGAGCACTACCGTGACGAACCTTCTCTTCGATACGCCGCCCTACTTCCGGATCAATGGATTTCCAATAATCAAAGGCCCGCTCGAGTACCGGACTACGCACGCCGCCCAGCAAAGCACCGGCCACCGTTTCCACCAATGAGGCACGGTCAGCGTCTGTAAATACCTCGCGCACCAACACACCCGGCTGGCTGAAATCGTCATCCTCCCGATGGGGCGTATAAGCGCTGCGCACCATAGCGCCATCGGCTTCCCATCCATCATCTACTTCACCGGGAGCATCAGACCAAGGTCGCCCGCCGCTATTAGTGGCATACACCGGAGCGCTGCCGCTGTGGTGATAGGTCATATGACCGTCAAACATATAGGTATTGATGGGACACTTGGGCTGGTTGACCGGCAGCTGATGAAAGTTGGTGCCAATACGATTGCGCTGTGCATCTGCATAGGCAAAAGCGCGACCGAGCAGCATTTTGTCCGGTGACAATCCGATACCCGGCACGGTGTTGCCCGGAGAAAAAGCCGCCTGCTCAATTTCCGCGAAGAAATTCTGCGGATTGCGATTTAGCTTCATGGTGCCCACTTTAATCAGAGGATAATCCTTGTGTGACCAAGTTTTGGTGAGATCGAACGGATTAATCCGATAGGCTTTTGCTTCGGCGTACGGCATAACCTGCACGGACAACTCCCATTTCGGATGTTCGCCGCGTTCAATTGCGTCAAATAAATCCCGGCGATGGAAATCCGCGTCCAGCCCCGCCATTTTCATCGCCTCAGCGTTACTGAAAAACTCCATACCCTGTTTGGTATGGAAGTGATATTTCACCCAGAATTTAGCTCCCGATTTATTGATCCACATATAGGTATGGGAACCGTAGCCATTCATGTGTCGCCATGTGCGCGGCAACCCGCGGGGCCCCATTAAATAAGTGACTTGGTGAGCGGTTTCCGGATTGTTTGTCCAGAAATCCCACTGCATATGGTTGTCGCGCAAACCCGAATCCGGTAGACGTTTTTGACTGCGGATAAAATGTGGAAATTTCATTGGATCGCGGACAAAGAAAACGGGCGTATTATTTCCGACGAGATCGTAGTTACCCTCATCGGTATAGAATTTCAAGGAAAATCCGCGAACATCACGCCAGGTGTCTGGGCTGCCCGCCTCACCGGCAACGGTAGAGAATCGTGCCAGCATATCCGTCTTTGTTCCTTTTTGAAAAAGCGCTGCTTTGGTGTAACGAGAGACATCCTCCGTTGTCTCGAATACGCCAAAGGCGCCACCGCCTTTGGCGTGAGGCTGCCGCTCCGGCACTTTTTCCCGGTTGAAGTGGGCCATTTGCTCAAGAAAATGCACATCATGCAGAAGAATCGGCCCGTCGGCCCCCACGGTAAGTGAATTTCGGTCACTGACCGCTGGCGCGCCAGTACCGGTTGTAGACGCACGGAAATGATCAGTTTTTTTACTCACAAGCAATCTCCTCAAAATAGAAGGGCGGCATATCACCGCATCGGCGGTCGCCGCTGTTGGACACGGGAAGCAAAATAAATGAACGTGTTTAGGAATTTATATATAGAGAACAGAAAACGTCCATGAATAAATATAGGTGCATTTCATATCTTTGGTCCAATTACTCAGACGTCTTACTCAAATGTCGTCACCATGGTTCTGTTTTCACAACTCACCGACTGATCCGCAAGAGAATAACGGCAGTTTTCAATGACTGGTGGATCTTTGGATGGAATTTGGCACGAGTAATAAACAGCCCCCTCCTCGCTTGAGCCACAGACCCACGTACCCTTCAACAAATCCGGAACTCTATCGGCGACTCCCACAACAGGGGTCGTACAAATATCCGGAAGTACGCCTCTAGCGCGACTGTGGTCGTCGACCACTTGGCCAAATTGCACAAGGGCGAAACGCCTTTGTAACACAGACCCCTTACACGCGCTCATTTCGTCCGCTTGAATTATTGGCGCGAATAAGATCACAAAAATTGTTAAGGCAGTTTTCATTTAAATTCTGACTATAGTGGTTTATGGAATTAACTCAGCTCGACGCGAGTCTAGAGTTCTTTAGGGTGCTGCTATTCAGCGGCTATTTTGTGACCAAGTCATTTATAGCGTGTTTAAATGCCGAAAGATTTTACACTTATCGAGCGTCTCATCCTTGGCAGCGCCCATAATGAGCATCTGATAACGAGATAAACGCCAATATTTATACTATGATGCCTAATCGGAACCTTGGCATAACCTCTGCTTTGCGCCGCAATCGCCAAGAAACCGACGCTAAAGCAACCTCTGAGCTCAGACAACAATTACTCGCTGATTTTCTGACATGTGTGCATTCATTGTGAGAATTTAAAAGCAGGATGAACCTATTGAGATCTTGACACTTAAGATTTTCATGACCATGACAATACTAAATCGCCAATTTATATGACATTTCAATTCAACCTACACCTACTAAGCTTTCGATACTACAGCCACTTACACAACCAATAGTGAGACGAGACCAAACCCTAGTAAAATGCCGTCTTTAGGCGTCCTACTGGCGAAAATATGCCCACAGCGTTTGTAATAGTCGCGCTGGCAATACCTCAGGTGACGGCTTACTAACTACACAATACACAAAAAATAAATGCGTCCAATCGCGAAAGGAGCTCCCAACAAATGACGCCAAACATTTTTCACATCTACTCGACAAAAGATTATCGCCAGGATATCCAGGGAATCCGCGCTATTGGTGCACTGCTCATCATGATCTACCACCTGTGGCTCGGCAAAGTGTCTGGCGGGGTTGATATCTTTTTCGTTATCTCCGGTTACTTCATGGCCACGGTCATTCTTTCTCGCCTCGCCAAAGAAGGAGACATTGCTCCCATCGACTTCTGGGGGAAAATCATTAAACGTATTGCGCC
>JBQGED010000064.1:0-11476 GCA_052039425.1 Sphingobacterium griseoflavum
ACTCAGTAAAAACTTTGTCGTTTATGGTTTCTATACGGATATATCCGCGGAAGACGAAGGTATTGCAGAGGATGTGGTGGATAACAGCTATATTGGTTTGGGAGTGGATTTCCGCTTCTAAAATCCAGGCGTAAAAAAGGGAGCTTAATGCTCCCTTTTGGTCATTTATCTTTTGTATTTTCTCCGCAAGAGCGCAATAGCACCAAGTAACAGCAGATATTCGCTGCCTGGTGCACCGCTCTTTTTCTTCTTCGCCGGCGGCGGGTCTTGTTTGATCGCCAGCACTGGCTCCAGGTTTGCCGCAGTATCAGGAGCGGGATCGATCACGGTTACACGGTGAATCATTACTCGGTGGATGTCGGTGATTGGTTCTCTGGCAATGTAATCCAGGTCGGTGTAGTTGCGCAGTGGCACAGAACCGAAAGCTGTAATTCGGTCGACGTTCAGGTTTATGACCCTTAATTTGTTAATTTCATCGACGACCGCCATGCCTTCTTCGGTAACCTGTCCAAATGCCGTGAAGCCGCCATTTTGATTGTCCAGATTCGCGCTGTTATCCCTAACATTGAAAAACCATTCAGAGGTGGCGCTGTTGGGATCTCCGCCGCGCTTGGCCATGGCGATGGTGCCGCGCTGGTTGGATAGAAGCGGTTCGTTGAACACCGCGGGTAATTCCTCGATGTGCGATGTGTATGCAACTTCATTGAGTGCGGTGTAACTGGAGTCGTAAGCAAAGCCGCCACCCTGCACAACAAACCCCTGCGCCGAGCGGTGAATAAAGGTGTCGTCGTATGCACCACTTTCCACATAGGCCAAAAAGTTTTCCACGGTCTCTGGTGTGTATTCGTCAAAGAGATTGACTTCGATATCACCAAGACTGGTTTCAAACTTTACGATGGTGGCTTGAGCAGCGGCGCTGGCTGCCAGCAGGCCAGTGAACAGCGAGGCTTTCAGGGCTTTAAATTGCATGAGAGTTTCCGTTGAAAGTACTTTTTATGAAATCGGACGTGCAATTTAACAAAATGCGCCCGCTTCGCATAAGTAAAAAACTGTGCGTCAAAAGCTACGTCTGCCGTCGTCAGGTAATTATGGCGGCCACGTGGCCGCCACTTCGATGGAAAGGATTAGAAGAGTCGGGCCGACTATTGGTAAACCCGCACGTAGTCAATCTCGTAAGTGGCGGGGAAAGGCGTCTGCGCCGGGTTGCCGCCGTTATTGCCACCGATGGCCAGATTGATCAGTACGTACATGGGTTTGTTGCGGAAGGGGTTGCTGCCGTCCGGATTGATCGTCTGATTGGTATTGGTGACGTTCATCAAGACGTCGTCGACATAGAGGCGGATGCTCTGTGCATCCCAGTCGGCGCGCCAGACGTGGAAGCGCGATTCCCAATCTGGATGCTGGTAGCGCAGGCTTTCCATGGATCGGGTGGAGGCATCCCAAGCCGCCGACCAGGCGTCGCTGTTATTGGCCTTCCAGGCGACGTTGGCGAGGATCTTGTTCTGGTAGTACTCCATGATGTCGATCTCACCATTTTCCGGCCATTTGCCGTCGCCCAACATCCAGAATGCCGGCCACAAGCCGTCGCGGGTCTGAATGCGTGCGCGCATTTCAAAGCGGCCGTAGGTCCAGCTGACTTTGCCACGGGTGTGCAGGCTGGCGGAGGTGTAGGCAGCGTTCATATAGTTTTCCCGGCGTGCGGTAATGGTCAGCACGCCGTTGGCCATATTGACGTTTTCCGGCCGCGCCACCGTGTAGTACTGGGCCTCGTTGTTGCGCACCAGACCCTGCTCGTAGCTCCAGTAGGCGTCACTGGGCAGCCCCTGGCCATTGAATTCGTCCGACCACGCCAATGTGTACTGCTTTTGTCCGGGAACGGTTTCCAAGCGCCATTGCTGATTTTGGCCACCCTGATACGTGCGCATGCGGATATCGCCACCGTTGCTGGTGTTGTTGTCAACGACCTCTAGCGCCTTGTCGCTGAGCCTGGAAATAATGCGGACATCACACTCGCCCACAGTTTAGATACGCCACTGCTGGTGGTATTAGCCGAGATAACTGTACTGACGGACATCCGCGACAGCGGCGGTGTTTCGGTCCCACACATCAATGGATTTGCCGCTGTGATAGGGCATGATCGCGTAGTAGCCGTTATGCAGATCCACCACCTCGAATTGCTGATTGGTCTTGCCAGTAAACTCCCACTGGATGAGGTTGGCGCCGTTGTCGCTGCTCTCGTCCGAAATATCCATGGGCAGGCCGCTTAAGCGGTTGTAAATAAAATAGCGCCCGGTAGTCACGGCCGCCGCCGCGCCTGAGGACGAACTGCTGGCGCTGGACGAGCTGCTCGAACTCGAAGAGCTGCTAGAAGACGAAGAGCTGCTAGAAGACGAAGAGCTGCTGTTGCTGGAACTGCTACTGGACGAACTGGATGAGGACGATGAACTGCTGGATGAGGTCCCGCCGGTGCCGCCGCAGCCGATTAATGCCAAGGTCGTCAGGGATAACAAAAGGCCGCGAAGGCCGGAGACGAGGGTGCGCATAATGATTATGACCGCTAATTGTTATGAAATCGGTAGCGGGATTATCGGCTATCTCGTAACGGCCCGGCGCGAACCTGCTGGCAAAACCGGCAACCGTGTCTGCCGGTTCAGCAGCGCTCTTGATGGGTAAAAATATTTATCTGATTAGTCATGCAAAAATTTCTGCACATACCAGCAGCTTGCGCGAATTTCATAGCCCTGATCTTTCGCCCAGGCCAGCCCCCGGCGGACCAGCTTTTCCGCAAAACCTTTGCCGCGGAATTCCGGTGGCACATAGGTGCGGTAAAAGTCGATGGTCGGCGCACCGGCGGCGTTTTTCTGCAAGTCGTATTGCAACACCGCCTGCTGGTTTTCGAAATTCAGCACAAATTGCTGTTGGGAGGGTTGGTGTTGCACTTCGATCTGGCTTGTCATCATAGACTTCTCTCAGCTGGGCCAATAGGTTGTGCGTTCTTCCAGACTAGGACGCACTCGCTCTTCGGGCTTTTCCTTATAGCTGCCGATATAAATAAATCCAGCGACGCGATGATGCTCCTCCATACCGAGCAGCTTGTACACTTTGGCGTTATAGCCGTACCACTCGGTCAGCCACTGGGCGCCAAAGCCCATGGTGTGGGCAGCGAGCAAAATGTTCTGGCAGGCAGCGCCGGCGGAGAGTACTTGTTCCCATTCCGGGACTTTGACGTGTGGGCCGGCGGTGGAAATGACGGCGATGACCAAAGGTGCACGGGTGAGCACATCGGCCTGGAATTGCAGGAGTTTTTCCGTCGCATCCAGATTTTCTTCTTTATAAATCTCCGCGAGTTTGCGGCCGAAATTCGCGCGCGCACCACCCTGGAAAATCACGAAACGCCAAGGTCCGATTTTGCCGTGGTCCGGCACTCTATGGGCCGCCCGCAATAGGGTTTGCAGTTGCTCGGAATTGGGGCCCGGCTCGCACATGTCCTTGACGGAAACTGAGCGGCGGGTGGTGATGATGTCGAGCAGACTCATAGTGGCTCCTTGGCTGACTGGGATTAGGGTAGAAAGCGCGGCAGCATAGCGCTGTGCGGCAGGCCGCTCAATCGCCGCAGCGCTGCGCGGGGGAGGGGTCTTGGGTATAATGCCGCCCTTTGTCTGACAGGTCCCGGAGACACAATGACCGTTCGCACCCGTATTGCTCCTTCCCCCACTGGTGATCCCCACGTCGGCACGGCCTACATAGCGCTGTTCAACTACTGCTTCGCCCGCCAGCACGGCGGCCAGTTCCTGCTGCGCATCGAAGACACCGACCAAGCGCGCTCCACCGCCAAGTCCGAGCAGGCCATTCTGCAGTCGCTGCGTTGGCTGGGCTTGGATTGGGACGAAGGCCCGGATGTCGGCGGCCCCTGTGGCCCGTACCGTCAGAGCGAGCGCAAGGATATGTATGCCCAGTACGCCGAGCAACTGCTGGCATCCGGCCACGCCTTCCGCTGTTATCGCACCGCGGCGGAGCTGGACGAGATCCGTGAAGCGCGCAAAGCCCAAGGCTTGCACACGGCGCTCAAGCCCTGCGACCTGCAATTGCCGGAAGATGAATTAAAGCGCAGGGAAGTAGCGGGTGAGCCCTTCGTAGTGCGCATGAAAGTGCCGGAAGAGGCCGGTCCTTGCCCGGTACCGGATATGCTGCGCGGCACCATCGAACTCGATTGGAGCCAGGTGGACGCGCAGATTCTGCTCAAGTCCGACGGCATGCCCACCTACCACTTGGCGAATGTGGTGGACGATCATCTTATGGGCATCACCCATGTGATCCGCGGGGAAGAGTGGATCAACTCAGCGCCTAAACATTTGCTGCTGTATCAATATTTTGGTTGGGAAGCGCCAGTGCTGTGTCATTTGCCGCTGCTGCGCAACCCCGACAAGAGCAAGCTCAGCAAGCGTAAAAATCCCACCAGTATCCTTTATTACCAACGTATGGGTTATTTGCCGGAAGCGCTGTTGAATTATCTCGGCCGCATGGGTTGGTCCATGCCCGACGAAAGAGAGAAATTTTCGCTGGCGGACATGCAGGCGAATTTCGATATTAAACGCGTGTCTCTCGGCGGGCCGATTTTTGATATTGAAAAGTTGAATTGGCTAAATGGCCTTTGGATTCGCGAAGATTTAACCACGGAAATGCTGGCGGATCGCCTGCAACAATGGGCACTCAATCGCGAGAATCTGTTAGCGGTTATTCCCCATGCCCAGCGCCGCATCAATATGCTCAGCGACTTTATGCCGCTGGTAGGTTTTTTAATGGCCGGTAATCTGTCGTTGACCGAAGCCAATTTCCAGGGGCTGAAAACCGACGCGGATACCACCATCAAAATTCTGCAGTTCTGCAGCTGGCGTTTTGATACTTTGTCCGACTGGAACAAAGACCTGATTTTTGCCGAGCTAAAGGCTTTAGCGGACGGCATGCAAATCAAAATAAAAGATATGATGCCGCCGTTGTTTATTGCGGTGGCTGGCACTACTGCGTCGATTTCCGTAACCGACGCCATGGAATTACTCGGCTCCGACATGACCCGTGCGCGCTTGCGCAATGCCATAGAAACACTGGGCGGCATCGGCAATAAAACCCTCAAATCGCTGGAAAAAGAATTCCGCGCACTGGGGCAAACGGATTCTGCCGACGCGAGCGGCGGGGCCGAATAACGCCATGCTCACCCGCATCAAAACCCCCTGCATCGGCGTGTGTTCCACTGGCATTGGTGACAGCGTATGCCGGGGTTGCAAGCGTTTCGCCCACGAGGTAATTGGCTGGAACGCCTACTCTGATGAGGAGCGCAATGCGATCATGCAGCGCATCGAAACCCTCCTGGGTCAGGTGGTGCAAAACCATATACGCGTGGTCGATGTAACCAAGCTGCAGGAGCAGATCGAACAGCAGCAGGTGCGGATTTATCCCGGGTTGAATATCCACTGCCAGGCCTTTGAGGCCATACGCACCTTCGGCAAACAATTAAAAGAGCTGGAATGGATTGGCTGCGAGGCATTGGCAGAATATAAAGATTTGCCGGTGAGCGAAATCAAAAAATCCATGGATGAAGCCTTTTATCTTCTCTCCAGCGCTCATTACGAGCGCTATTTTCCGGTGTTGACCTGATGCTGCAAGCAATCGAAGAATTTCTGTTATGCCGCACCCCGGAGGCTTGGATTCAACAGGCGTTGCAACACCCGGAGATATTGCTGATCGATCACGCCAATTGCGAAAAAAAAGCGGCGAGCACCGCGCTCAACCTGATGTATCGATACATCGACAATTTTGACCTGCTCAACAAAATGTCGCGGCTGGCGCGGGAGGAATTGCGTCATTTCGAGCAGGTGCTGGCGATCATGCAGCGTCGTAAAATCCCTTATCGACATATCACTGCCTCGCGCTATGCCGCGGAGTTGCGTAAACATGTGCGCAGTGCAGATCCGGAAAAATTGATCGATACCCTTATCGTCGGTGCCATTATCGAAGCGCGTTCCTGCGAACGTTTTGCGAGCTTGGCGTCGCATCTGGATGACGAACTACAAAAATTCTATGAGTCTTTGTTGAAATCTGAGTCGCGGCATTTTCAGGATTATCTGTCTCTGGCGAAAAAAGCCGCGGGCGATCAATCGATTGATGAACGGGTGCAATTCTTTTTGGAGCTAGAACGTGAATTAGTGGATGCCCCTGACGCAGAATTTCGTTTTCATTCGGGGGTTGTGGCCGAGACTTAGCGTAAGATCGCGCCAGCGCTTGATATGTGTCAAGCGCAGGCGTCGTCCGCGGGTGTATCATCGGACCATACACCTGAGCGGAGCGGCATCATGAAAACGGCAATCGACCTTTCCAAGTATGGCATCACCGATGTAAAGGACGTCGTCTATAACCCTTCTTACGAAGTGCTATTTCAGGAGGAAACCCGCCCCGAGCTGCAGGGCTTTGAAAAAGGTGTAGTCACCAAGTCTGGCGCCGTCGCTGTGCGCACCGGTATTTTTACTGGCCGGTCACCCAAGGATAAATACATCGTCTATGACGATATCAGCAAGGAGCATCTCTGGTGGGATTCCAATATCGCCCACAATGACAACAAGCCCATCACTCCCGCTATTTGGCGCGATCTTAAGGCGGTGTCCGCACAGCAGCTGTCAGGCAAGCGCCTCTTTGTCGTAGACGCATTCTGCGGTGCCAATGAAAATACCCGGATGAAAGTGCGCTTCATTATGGAAGTGGCGTGGCAGGCGCATTTCGTCAAAAACATGTTTATCCGTCCCACCGATGAAGAACTTGCCAATTTCGGTGAGCCGGATTTCGTGGTGTTGAATGCTTCCCAAACCTCCAATCCGAAATGGCGCGAACACGGCATGAATTCGGAAGTGTTTATCGCGTTCAATATGACGGAAAAAATGCAGCTGATCGGCGGTACCTGGTACGGCGGCGAAATGAAAAAGGGCATGTTCGCCATGATGAATTACTACCTGCCGCTCAAGCATATGGCCTCCATGCACGCATCCGCCAATATGGGCGAAAACGGTGATGTGGCACTGTTTTTTGGCTTGAGTGGTACGGGTAAAACGACTTTGTCGACTGATCCCAAACGCAAACTGATCGGCGATGATGAACACGGCTGGGATGACGACGGCATTTTTAATTTCGAAGGCGGTTGTTACGCCAAGACCATTGATCTGGATTCAGAGAGCGAGCCCGATATTTACAAAGCCATTCGCCGCGATGCGCTGCTGGAAAACGTCACAGTCGATGCCGACGGCAATATCGACTTTCATGATCGGTCGGTGACCGAAAACACTCGGGTTTCCTATCCGATTTACCATATTGAAAATATCGTCAAACCTGTATCCCGCGGCGGCCACGCGAGCAAGGTCATTTTTCTGACCGCTGATGCGTTTGGAGTTTTGCCGCCGGTATCTTTGCTGGATCCGGCGCAGACGAAATACCATTTTCTTTCAGGATTTACCGCAAAACTCGCAGGCACCGAACGCGGCATCACCGAGCCAGTGCCCACCTTTTCCGCCTGTTTCGGGAAAGCATTTTTGACATTACACCCGGTGAAATACGCCGAGGAACTGGTGGCGAGAATGGAAGCCGGGAATGCCAAAGCTTATCTGGTCAATACTGGCTGGAATGGCACTGGCAAGCGTATTTCCATCAAGGCAACGCGCGCGATTATCGATGCGATTCTGGATGGTTCCATCGAACAGGCGGAAGTGCAGACTCTGCCAATATTCAATCTGAGCGTGCCGCGCAGTTTGCCTGGAGTGGACAGCACCATCCTCGACCCGCGCAACACTTACGCTGACGTTCAGGAATGGCAACAAAAAACCGAAAAGCTCGCCAAGCTGTTTATCGAGAATTTTGTGAAATTTACCGATAACGAGGAAGGGAAGGCGCTGGTGGCAGCGGGTCCGCAGCTCTAAGCTGCGGAACTCGATCTGTATTTAAGAATTTAAATCAAATTGGATTAAGTTCAGCTCGCCATTTTCTGCAGCGAGATACCAGCCCTCAGTGCCGCTCCAATCCCCCAAAACCCAGCGTTCTGCAGGTGCATTATTCACCGTCAAAGAATGACGAGCAGGGCGGTGGGTGTGGCCGTGGACCAGCAGGTCCACACCTGCAGATCCCATCACTCTTTCCACTTCCGCCGGCGTGACATCCATGATGTCCTCGGCTTTCATGGCGTTCATGGATTGGCTTTTATTGCGCAGGTCGGCAGCCATCTGGCGGCGTTGTGGCAGCGGCAAGCTCAGTACTTGTTGCTGCCATGCCGGGTTGCGCACCATGGTGCGGAATTTCAGATATTCCACATCCTGAGTACATAAAGTATCGCCGTGCATGACCAATGCTTTTCTGCCGTTCAATTCGATCAGATGGGATTCCGGCAATAGGGTGATACCAGTTTCGCGGGCAAATTGTTCGCCGATCAGGAAATCGCGGTTGCCGTGCAGAAAAAACACTCGGTGATTCTGCGCATAATCACGCAGATGACTTTTTATCTCCGCCACTACGGCATCGTCGTTGTCATCGCCAATCCAGGCGTCAAAAAAATCACCCAGAATAAAAAGCTGACCGGCATTTGCCGCCTGATTACTCAGAAAGCGGAAAAAGCCTTGGATAATTTCGGGGGTGTGATGACCGAGGTGAAGGTCGGAGATAAATAGAGTTTGCATACGGGAAGGGGAGTTTAGGCGCTGGATATTTAGTCGGCTTCACTGCGCGTCAGCGAAGCCAGACAAAAAGGTAATCAATCCTGAACGGTGACGCGCTCAATTACCACGGTTTCCACAGGTACATCCTGATGCATACCTTGGCTGGAGGTTTTAACGTTTTTGATTTTGTTCACCACGTCCATACCTTTGCTGACCTTGCCAAAAACACAGTAGCCCCAGCCCTGCGCGGTTTTGCTTTTATGATTTAAAAAATCATTGTCTTTGACATTGATAAAAAATTGAGCAGTGGCACTGTGCGGATCGGAAGTGCGGGCCATGGCGATGGTCCCTGTGTTATTGGGCAGGCCGTTGTCCGCTTCATTTTCGATGGTGGCGTTGGTTTTCTTTTGCTCCATATTTTCGGTAAATCCGCCGCCTTGAATCATGAAGTTGTTGATCACGCGGTGAAAAATGGTGCCGTTATAAAAACCGTCTACAGCGTATTGGCGAAAGTTGGCGGCCGTCTTTGGTGCCTTGTCAAAATCCAATTCCAGTTCGATGTCGCCGTAGTTGGTGTGAAGGGTAATCATTGCAACAACTCCTATTCAATTTGGACGTGGCTCCGCAGCCAGCGAGCCGGCTATAATACGCGCTTTATGCCAAAACCGAAACCCGAATCGCTGACCAGATCCTCTACTATGACTGATGAAAACAAGCCGCTGAACTTCCTCGAGCAAATCATTCAACGCGATCTTGAAGAGGGTAAATATCAGCAGATTACAACCCGTTTCCCGCCTGAACCCAACGGTTATCTGCATATTGGTCATGCGAAGTCCATCTGCCTGAATTTTGGGCTGGCGGAAAAATTTGGTGGGCGTTGCAACCTGCGTTTCGACGACACTAACCCGGCCAAGGAAGACCTGGAATATGTCCAGGCGATTATGAATGATGTGCGCTGGCTGGGTTTCCATTGGGATGGCGAGGTGCGTTACGCCTCCAGCTATTTTGATCAGCTGTATCAGTGGGCGATTTATCTGATTGAAGCGGGTAAGGCATATGTCTGTCATTTGAGTCCCGACGAGGCTCGCGAATATCGCGGCACTCTCACACAGCCGGGAAAAAATTCCCCATACCGCGATCGTTCCGTAGCGGAAAATTTGGAGTGGTTTGAGAAAATGCGCTCCGGTGCGTTAGCCGACGGCGAGTGCGTGTTGCGTGCGCGCATCGATATGGCCCACGGCAACATCAATATGCGCGACCCAATTCTGTATCGCATCCGTAAACAAGCTCACCACCAGACCGGTGACAAGTGGTGCATTTATCCCACTTACGATTATGCCCACGGCCAAGGTGACACCATTGAAGGAGTGACCCATTCCATCTGCACCCTGGAGTTCGCCGATCACAAACCGCTGTACGACTGGTTGATCGACAACCTGCCGGTACCCGCAAAGCCGCGCCAGTATGAATTCGGTAGGCTGAATCTCAACTACACAGTCACTTCCAAACGCAAACTCAAGCAACTGGTGGATGAAGGTTATGTGGACGGCTGGAATGATCCGCGTATGCCGACCATTGCCGGTTTCCGCCGCCGAGGTTACACCCCCGCGTCGATTCGCAAATTCTGCGACATGATCGGCGTGACACGTGCGGACGGCGTGGTCGATGTTGCCATGCTGGAGTACGCCATCCGCGATGATCTTGATAAGAACGCGCCGCGGGCTATGGTGGTATTGCGGCCGCTGAAAGTGGTGCTCACCAATGTGCCGGAGACGCATTTCGAAGAGCTGGTCGCCAAAGGTCACCCCCACCGCGACGACCTGCCGGACCGGCTGCTGCCGTTTGGTCGCGAGGTCTACATTGACCAGGACGATTTTCGCGAAGAAGCGAACAAAAAATACAAGCGTCTGGTGCTCGGTAAGCGCGTGCGTCTGCGCAATGCCTACGTAATCGAAGCAGAGCAGGCGATAAAAGATGAAAGCGGCAAAGTCATCGAAGTCCGTGCGCGTTTGATCGAAGACACGCTCGGCAAGGATCCGGTGGACGGCAACAAACCCAAAGGTGTTATTCAGTGGGTGGCGGCACACCGCTGTGCGGATCTGGAAGTTCGTCTCTACGAGAGGCTCTTCACTGATCCCGCACCGGATGCCGGTGAAAAGAATTTTCTGGATTGCATCAACCCGGAGAGCCTGTCCGTACTGCATAACTGCAAAGGCGAGATTTCCTTGCTGGACAGTATTCAGGGCATGTCCTATCAATTTGAGCGCGAAGGTTACTTCTGCCGCGATTCAGAAAGCGATGGCATGGTGTTCAATCGCACCATTGGTTTAAAAGATTCCTCAGGTAAGAGTGAAGATCTATGACATTACACATTTACAACACACGGACACGGCAGAAGGAAACTTTCGAGCCGATTACGCCAGGCAGCGTAAAAATGTATGTGTGCGGGCCGACCGTCTACAACTTGGTCCATATCGGCAATGCACGCCCAGTGGTGGTGTTCGATACCCTGTTTCGCGTCCTGCGCAGCTTGTATCCCGAGGTGATCTACGCCCGCAATATCACCGATATCGATGACAAAATCATGAAGGCCGCGCGGGACAATAATGAATCCATCGCGGATTTGTCGGCACGCTACGCGGCAGAGTACAAAAAAGATATGGCGGCGCTACTGAACCTGGAGCCGACCATTACTCCTTACGCGACTCATCACGTTGGCGAAATGATTTCCATGGTGGATGCGCTGTTGCGCCGCGGTCACGCATACGTTGCGGAGAACCATGTATTGTTCG
>JBQGED010000065.1:0-21029 GCA_052039425.1 Sphingobacterium griseoflavum
CGGCTGCAAAGCGGCAACGATTAACAAGATACAGTCAGCCCCTAGCGCTCTGGCCTCAACCACCTGGTAAGGGTCGACCAGGAAATCCTTGCGGATCACAGGCAAACGGGTCGCCGCCCGCGCTTGCTGCAGATATGCGTCAGCCCCCTGAAAAAAGTCCACGTCAGTCAATATGGACAAACAAGCGGCTCCGGCAGCCTCGTAGCTGCGCGCAATCGCAACCGGATCAAAATCTTCGCGGATGACGCCCTTGCTCGGCGAAGCCTTTTTGATTTCGGCGATCACTGCCGGTTGGCCCTTCTCAATGCGCTCTGCTAGCGCACGAACAAAACCGCGCGCGGGTGCCGCCTCAGCAATTTGTGCGCGCAAATCCTCAATGGAGCGCAGCCGTTGCCGGTCTGCGATCTCTTCATGTTTGCGCGCGATAATTTTGCGCAGGATGGTTGGTGTATCTGTCACGATTCCGCCTTATTGAAGCTTATCTTCCCGTCACGCGGGAACGAAACACTGACTCAACTCAGCCAGCTCTTTCAGTTTTTCTGCCGCCAGCCCGGCAGCAATGATGTCTTCCGCCATGGCCACTGCCATTGGGAGATCCCGCGCCAAGCCGGCAACATAAATCGCGGCTCCGGCATTCAAGGCGATCATATCGGCCGCTTTAACTCCCGCTGGGGTCTCGCGTTTACCTAAAGCATCCCGAATCAGAAGCAGGGATTCTTCAGCAGAAGCCACCTGCAGCCCATCCAGAGAAGTAGAGTCAATGCCAAATTGCGACGGCTCTATGGTGTATTCGCGAATCTCGCCGCTGCGTAGTTCGGCGATGTGCGTGGGCGCCGCCAGGGAAATCTCATCCAGACCGTCCTGCGAGCGCAGAGCAATCACATGCTCACTGCCCAGGCGCGCCAGTACATCGACAAAAATGCGGCAAAGACTGGTATCAAAAACCCCGACCACCTGCCGCTTGGCACCCGCCGGATTAGTCAAAGGGCCGAGCATATTAAAAATGGTGCGCAGACCCAACTCCCGGCGCGGGCCGACGGCATGCTTCATCGCCCCATGATGCGCTGGCGCAAACATAAATCCCACCCCCAGCTCCTCAATGCAGCGGGCCACCTGCTCCGGAGACAGGTTCAAGTTAACTCCTGCAGCCTCCAATACATCGGCACTGCCGGTGGTACTGGTAACCGAGCGATTGCCGTGCTTTGCCACGCGCCCGCCTGCGGCGGCGACAACCAGTGCGGATGCGGTGGAAACATTAAACAACCGGGAACCATCGCCACCCGTACCGCAGGTATCCACCAGATTGTCGAACTTGACCGCCACCTTGGTCGCCAGATCGCGCATGACCTGAGCTGCGGCGGCAATCTCCTCCACAGTCTCGCCCTTCATACGCAATCCCACCAAAAACCCGCCGACCTGGGCGGGAGTGGCAACACCCGTCATAATCTGGTTCATGACATCGGTCATTTGCGCATGATTCAGGTCCCGCCGCTCAACCACTTGAGCAAGCGCCTCTTTTAATTCCATGTAGCCTCCGGAATTTTCAAAAAATTTTGCAGGAGCGCGTGACCGTGCTCACTCATGATCGACTCTGGATGGAATTGGACGCCGTGAAGAGGCCAATGCCGGTGCTGTACGCCCATGATTTCAAAGCTATCTTCTTGGGTGCCCTGCACCCACGCAGTAACGGTCAGTTCGGTCGGCAAAGAGGCAGGATCCGCCACCAGCGAATGATAGCGTGCCACCTTATACGGGCTCGGCAGTCCTTGGAAAAGACCGGCGCCGACATGTTCAATCATCGAGGTTTTGCCATGCATCACCCGCGGCGCACGCACCACTTTCCCACCGAAGGCGGTGGCGATGCATTGGTGCCCTAGGCAAATACCAAGCACCGGCACAAATGCAGCGAATTCACGGATCAACGGCACGCTTACCCCCGCCTCGGCAGGCGTACAGGGGCCGGGCGAAATGACTATACGGCTCGGCGCCAGCTTCCGGATAACATCCACATCCAATTCATCATTGCGCCGAACCTCCACGTCCTCACCCAGCTCCACTAAATAGCGGACAATGTTGTAGGTGAAGGAATCGTAGTTATCCACCATCAGGAGCATGGTTTGGTTCAGCCGAAAAATCAGGCATTATACGGCAACCCGAGCGGCAGCAAACTGATCAGCGTTTGTCGAAGTACTTTACAAAGGCTCTACCCCCACTCAGTTAATGCACGAAAATCGCGATGTTTACCGTCATTGACTACACTGACTTATGATGCGTGGCGGTTGGCAACGACAAGGATGTGTTAACTGATGAATAAAAATGAGCCCTATTTCCGCCGCTTAAAATGGACATGCAGCACATATTAAGATTTATCTCCTCTTGCAATAGCATCTGCAGCACTGGGGCAGGACACTTTGTCCTCGGTAATTGGAATACAATTTGCTCAATCTTTTGACACGAAAATCAGCTGGGATATATATCCGCAAAAACCGTTGTTTTTAAATGGTTTCTGCAGCTCAAGGTTGAGCGCCCATTTCATGAGTTAGAGCGACATATGTCACGCAAACCTTTAAAGCCGGGCCATTTGGAATTGATCAATCAGCGTGGTCGTGAGCCCATCCAGCCGCCGCGCCTTTTGGCCCATATCCAAAAGAACACTCTCACTCATTGCGAACAACTATTGGCGCACCTGTTTTCCGCTACCGACGACCTGTTTTACGACCTTTCAAGACGAGCATCCAGTAACAACGAGCAGAATCTCTACTTTGAGGCCATGCGCGAAATCCGTGTGCGTCGCGAAGGTATCGCCAATCGATTTCTACGTACGACCAGCCAGAACTTCAGCGAACTTATCGATGCCAATAATCAAGGGGGGTTCGAACTAGGAGAGCGCGAGCAGGACACTAAACTGGCGATTGTGGAGGGCGACGATCTCGAGGTGGATCTGGCGCGCAGCAACATGGTCAGCCGCACCCGGGATATCTATCGCGAGGAACTCTACGAACTCGGCATGCGCCTGGATCATCTGCTTCTGCAGATCGAAATCAAGGAAGACAACAATCCCCTCGATCCCGGTTCGTTGACCAGGGCTTTTATTGAGTCCTGTCAGACCACCCTGGAAATCAATATCAAAGCCAAACTGATTCTCTACAAACTGTTTGAAAAACATGTTTTGAAGCAGCTCGGCCATGTGTATGCCGATGCCAATCAGATTCTGATGGATGCGGGCATACTGCCGAAGGTTCCGAAAAATCTCGACAACAAAGTTGTCCATGGAGGGGCCGCCCCCGTGCCTGGCACCGCCAGCGCCGCTTCGATGGAAACCAACCCTGCATTCGCGCCCATGCCGGAGTTTCGCATGGGTTACGACGCTCTTAGCATGCTTATGGCGGCGGCACGCAATTTCGCCTTTGTGGGCTCTCCAACTGGCACAGCAGGAAGCGTCACTGGAGGAGCGACACCGCAGTTTAACTGCTACATTTACACCACCAATCCCGGTCCAGTAATGCCGGCTCCTGAATTGACGAGCCTGTTGACCCAGTCCCAACCAGCGTATGACCAGATGCTCGCCACGGGCGCACCGCGCAATATAGTGGCTGACGCTGTGACTCAGGTTCTGAAGCAAAATGATCCTACCCAACCACAGGCTCTGGATCAAAACGAAGAAAACGTCATCAATCTGGTGGCCATGTTTTTTGATCAAATTCTTGCTGACGATGCACTGCCTCTCGAGATCCAGTCGCTGATCTGCCGCCTGCAGATACCGATCCTGAAAGTCGCACTGCGCGACCGCAGTTTCTTCAGCAACCCAGAACACCCGGCGCGCCTCCTGATCAACAGCATCACCCGAATAGGCATAGCGTTCGATACCACGAAACCGCTGGATCGCGACCCCATCTATCGCAAGATGGTCGAAATAGTGCAAATCCTCAATCGTCAGTACAAAACTGACGACCGGATTTTTAGCGAACTCGACGGGGAACTCGACGGCGTGGTAGAAAAAGAGAGCCGCAAATCTTCCGTAGTCGAGCAGCGCACCACACAGACTGAAGCGGGCAAATCGCGGATCAAACAGGCACGCATGGCCGCGCAAACATCCCTGTACCAGAAACTCAAGGCAGTGGATCTGCCGGAATTTGTACGCGGCTTTCTCACAACACACTGGCTACAGGTGATGGTTATCACCCACTTAAAGCAAGGAGCGGATAGTAGCGAGTGGGTATCCAATGAGCAGACAGTTTCCGACCTGATCTGGATCAGCCAGGAACACGAAGATGCCCGCTCCCTGCAACGCAGGGAGCGCCTGTTGCCGGAGTTGCTGGATCGTATAGAGCGCGGCCTGGAAGTCGCCATCGATAACCGCGATGCACGCAAAGCGAAGGTAGCGGCTCTTGAAGACGCTCTGCGCGTCGCACCCACAGCACCGCAGATCCAGGAAACCGTGGCACCACTCAATAGCGAGCAAAAAGAAGCTCTTGGCAAAGGTGAAAACGCCCCCAAAACCTGGGAAGAGATGACCGCGGTAGAGAGACAGCAAGCCAGGTATGAGGAGTTGTCCACTGGCTTTTATGAAATGGCCAAAAATATGCCAGAGGGCACTTGGCTGGAGTACTTTGACGAGGATTCCGGTAAGAATGTACGGTGCAAGCTGGCATCCAAAATCGACGCTGACACCTACATCTTCGTCAACCGCCTAGGCTTTAAAGCTCTGGAAAAGACCCGCAAACAATTTGCTTATGACATGCAGTTTAACCGAGCTCGCCAGGTAGATACCCGCGCCTTTTTCGACCGGATCATGGGCAAAGTAGTGAACAATCTCACCAATGAAGGCGCCACCTGAGCGCCCTCCCTATGCCCGATCACTTCCTGCTACAATCGCGGCGCTTTCGCCGGCTCATCAAAAGCCGGCCTTTGATCAGCACATCGCAATAACAATACAGCACCAGCGACAGAAGGTCCGCGCGAGTTTCCTACGCCAACCATCGGTCCGCGGGAATTCCTCCCGGCGGTGGCCACTGCCGCCAGATCCGAGTTCAACCCGCACATGCGGTCGCAGTTGGGCACAGGAGGCGTGCTTGCCACAGGAACCGCCATGGAAATTGACAGCGTTACGCAAGTCGCCTTTATCAGCGCCAGCATCCTCTCATTCATCCTGACCGGCATTTTCCTTAGCCAAATTCGCCGCAAAACCCTGCACTGGTCATTTGTTGCCGCCTGCGCTATGCAGACCGTCTGGCTTCTCAATATTGGCTTAAGCGAGTCCATGGACTTTTCTCTGGGCCACCTGATGCTGGTGGAAGCTGCCCATTTCGCGGCCTGGATATTAGCTACCACCCAAACCGTCCGCCATTACTGCCAAAACTGTCTGCCTCGCAGCTACACCTTCGGCGTGTATGGCTTTTGTGCTGCCATGTTACTAATCGACGGCTTGTATGTACTGCTTGAACCATCCTGGCTTGAGGCCAAGATTGTGCTGGTTTTGCAAGGCATCGTCTTCGCAATTGTTGCCCTGCTCAATGTCGAACAGCTCTATCGCAATGTGCTGTCGGTTCGCCTGCTGAAGCTGCTGTGCTTGAATCTCGCCGCCATCTTTATTTATGACGTCTACTTTTTTTCTCAGAGCCTGGTGCAGCCGGAGCTGAACCCCGGCTTTTTTCAAATTCGCGCGGTTATCGTGATAGTCACCAGCGTTTTTATGGGTATTGCCGCGATCACACTAAGCCAGACCCAAGATCAAACCGCGCGCCTGTCACTCTCCCGCCCGGTGGTGTTTTATACCACTTCGCTCACCCTGGCGGGCTCACTGCTCGCAGTCATCGCCCTCGGGGGTTATTACGTGCGCATCTATGGTGGCGATTGGGGAGAAGTTGCCTATTCGCTGCTGCTCGCGGCAGCCATCATCGCCATAGCCCTGGTATTCACCTCGCGCACCGTACGCGAGCGCTTGACTGTCCTAATCAATAAACATCTGTTCAGCCACAAATATGACTATCGTACGGAGTGGCTGAAACTTATCGAACGGCTGTCGCAGCCCACCTCGCCGGAAGATGTACACCGGCGCGCTTTGAGCGCCGTCGCCACAATATTCAAAAGCAGCGGCGGCGCACTCTGGCTGCGCCGGGGCAAGGTTTTGGTGCCGGTATTCCAGGACAATATCGCCATCAACGTACTGGAGGCCATAGAGCCGGACGACAGCGAATTTTCCCAGGCACTAGAACAGTCGGAATGGGTATTCCTGCCCTCGTTCACCAGTTCGCAAGACCCTCTGGCTCAAAACAACCAATATCTGCCGGAGTGGGCACGACGCATCGAAGACATATGGCTGATCCTACCTCTGCTTAATGAGTCCGAACTGATCGGTTTTATGGTGCTGACCAGTCCCACAGGCGAGGCCTCTCTCAACTGGGAAGACTTAGATCTGCTAAAAACAGTCGGACGGCAGATAGCCAATTACCTCGAACGCCATGAGCAGGCCGAACAATTGGCTGAGGCGCGGCAGTTCGACGCCTTTAACAAGCTCGCCGCCTATGTGATGCACGACCTGAAAAACCTGATCGCGCAACAGTCTTTGGTGGTGAAAAACGCCGAGAAGCACAAGGACAATCCCGCTTTCGTAGAGGACGCCATTCAAACCATCAATAACTCTGTCACACGCATGAACAACTTACTACGGAAGCTGCAGCGCAATGAACCTGAAGGTGTGCGGGTGCTTAACTTCAATGACGTGCTGGTTGAGGCGATAAAACGTTGCCAGAAAGGGCAACCCGTACCGACCTTGCGCAATGAGCACGACGACATCAGAGTCAAGGGCGATTGGGATAGCTTGGTCATGGTGTTTGTACATCTGATCCAAAATGCTCAGGACGCCACACTTCCGAGCGGATTCATCGATTTACATGTTCACTATGAAAACAACGTCGTCTTTGTGGCCATTGAGGACAATGGTGAAGGTATGGACGAAGACTTTATTCGCAATCGGCTCTTTAAACCCTTCGACACCACTAAAACTGGCAAAGGTATGGGCATAGGTGTTTATCAAGCGCGAGATTATGTCCAAGCCCTTGGCGGCAACCTCACCGTGGAAAGCACCAAAGGCGAAGGCACGACTTTTACCCTCTCTCTACCAGTTACCGCAACCTGATATGCGCCCAGAATCCCATGCACAGATACTCAAGTTGATTTACCATGACCCTCGCCCACCCCTCAACAGCCTTCCGACACAATGAGCAAACTACAAAACAAACAAAAACTTTTAATTGTTGAAGATGACCTTGGATTGCAGAGCCAATTGCGTTGGCACTTTGACCAATATGAAGTGATTGTTGCGGGCGACCGCGAAGAGGCGCTGGCCGCAGTGCGCCTGCATGAACCTGCCATCATTTTGCAGGACCTCGGTCTGCCACCGGACGATGAGGGTGTGGAAGAAGGCTTCCGCTGTATTCGCGAAATCACGGCATTAAGCCCGGCCACTAAGATCATTGTGATGACCGGTAACTCCGATTACGAAAATGCAGTACGTGCCGTCGCCATGGGGGCTTATGACTTTTATCAAAAGCCCGTCAACGCCGATACATTGGATCTGATCCTGCAACGCGCATTTCATATCTATAACCTGGAAGAGCAGCATCGTCGCCTGCAGGAACAGCAGCAAGCGCCATTGAGTGGCATCATCGCCTGCGACCCTGGCATGTTGAAAATTTGCCGCACCATTGAAAAGCTCGCTCCTAGCAATGTGACCTGCACGCTAACCGGTGAGAGCGGCACTGGTAAGGAAGTACTCGCAAAAGCTCTACATCGCCTGAGCCCGCGAGCCAGTCACCGCATGGTCGCCATCAACTGCGCCGCGGTGCCGGAAAACCTTATGGAAAGCGAGCTGTTTGGCTACGAGAAAGGGGCATTCACTGGCGCCAACAAACGCACCCTGGGCAAAGTCGAACTGGCCCATGAAGGCACCCTGTTTCTCGATGAAATCGGCGATATGCCACTGGCCCTCCAGGCAAAATTGTTGCGATTTCTGCAAGAGCGAAAAATAGAACGCGTCGGTGGCCGTGAAGAAATACCGGTCGATGTGCGGGTGGTCTGCGCGACCAACAAGAATCTTAAGGAGATGGTAAAAGAAGGAACATTTCGCGAAGACCTCTTTTACCGAATCTGCGAAATGGAAATCCATATACCGCCGCTGCGCGAACGCTACGGTGACAAGCTTTTATTAGCGCGCCACTTCCTCCGGATGTACACGGAACAAAACAATACTCACGTTATAGGTTTCAGCCCCGAAGCAGTGGAAGCCATCGAAACTTACGATTGGCCGGGGAACATCCGCGAAATGGAAAATCGGGTTAAACGCGCCGTAGTCATGGCAGATGACAAAATGGTTTCCTCCCTGGACCTCGGCATTGCCCCCACAGGAGAAAGTCTGAATATCAACCTTCGCCATGTCAGACAGAATGCTGAGAGAGCTGCAATTCTACGAGCGCTGACGATGACAGAAAGCAACATCTCGGCAACTGCAAAGCTACTCGGTGTCACCCGCCCTACGCTGTATGACCTGCTAAAAAAATACAATATTCAGGTTCCAGGAGGAAATCAGGAGTGAGCATATAGGCTGGCTCAGCCAGCCATTTGTCTTATGTCGAATATTTTCACACTGCTGTTATACGAACCAAGGATCAGACAAACCAGCAGGACGAGTAAGAAGAAAGCACCAAAAAGGAAATATTAGATCAACCTTTCACCACTTCAGCGCAAATCTGCTCACTTCATTACGACGCCTTTGTCGGGGTTTTATACATTGCACATTACAGCGAAGTATCGCTGCGCTGCAAAAACGAGCACCCCGCTGGTAAAAATGACTTTCACGCCAAAACGATAATTTTAGTAAAAAAATACAATCCGTTGATTTCACTAAAGTTTTGAATCTTGTCTTCCATCTCCACGCATTAGTGATTGCGTCAATTTATGTGAACACCATCAAATTTGGCGAGTGGCACACTTTCTGCTAAGTATTTCCTGCGTAACAACGCGATAAAAATTACCTCAGCTTAGAAAGCTGGTTTTTGGTTTGACCACAGGAAGGAATAGGACACGGTTTATGAAAAGAGGTTTGCTATTTTTCATAAAAGCTATTGTGATCAGTTTGTTTTTGTCACAAACAACAACATCTGACACTGGATACCAATTTATCGGCAACCCAATCGACGAGCCGATTCTCTTGACCATTTGCGGTATCGCATTATTGTTTCTCGGCTTGTATCGCTCGAAAGGTAACGCCTGAGAGCGATACCTATATCTATAGGGTTAGTGCAGATAATCATTTTCTTAATCAAACCCGCTCCTTCCTTCACTCTAAAACCATAATAATGCCCGACATTTCCGCTCAACATGGCAAAGCTGCCATGTTGCCTTGCGCTCATTAAATCAATATTGAAGCTGCTATACTCCGCGACCAAATCCGGGCGCAGTATTTTGCAGGCCGACGGATAAACTTTTCGGATGATTGTTGTACCTATGAGTGAAGCCAATCCTTTCGTCAGCAATAGACCACGCACCAAACGACTACTGCAAAACCACGATACCCTCGCGCAATGGATTCAACACATCCTGAATCTGGGCGTAGTCAGCGTCACCCTGTGTCTCTTTGCTTATTGGCGAGATGGCGAAATTGGTCAGCAGTACCGCACCATGCTGGCCTTCGCCATTCTGCTGATGACCATCACTTATCACATCATGGGCGTGTTCCGCCGCTTTGACCGACTTGAAGGAGCGATCCAGCATTTGGCCCGCGCCTGGGGGGTGGTCATCATCATTCTCGCGTGGACAGCCTTTTTGACTCGCACGTCGGAAGAATACTCTCGGCAGGTTGTCGTTTACTGGGTGTTAACGGCTTTTTTTGGCCAGGCAGTGTTATTAACGGTTACTTATAACTGGTTCAAGCTCTACCGACGTAAATACCAGCAGCGGATACCCGCCATCATCCTGGGCACGGGTGGCGTTGCTCGTCATCTCGCACATAGCATCAAAAAAAACATCTGGTTGAACGACACTGTAATTGGCGTCGTTCAACATCAGGAAGAAACTAGCGAGTGGAATCACCCAGAGATTCCTTTACTCGGAGATGACAAAAGCCTGAGCAACATCATTAAAAAGTATGGGATACGTCGCGTGTATGTCGCACTACCGTTAGCATTAACGTATCAAGTCAAAGGGATCCACGATAAACTTTTTGCGGAAAACCTCGACCTCGTCTGGGCGCCGGATATTTTTGAGTTTCAGTTGCTGAACCACAGTGTTCGAGAGGTTGCCGGAATTCCACTTCTCAACCTCAACGAGACTCCGTTGATGGCTGGCGGTCCGGCTTTTGTGAAACTGATGATGGATAAGGTCATTTCTCTGATTCTTATTATCATGCTCGGCCCCCTATTAAGCATTCTTGCACTTGCAGTGAAATTGTCATCACCAGGCCCCGTCATATTTAAGCAGCAGCGGGACGGTTGGGACGGCAAGAAATTCAATGTCTATAAGTTCCGTAGTATGTATATCCATGAAGAGAAGGATGTTGTCGAGCAAGCCAAGAAAAACGACAGCCGCGTCACTCCAATTGGTCGATTTATCAGACGCACAAGCCTGGACGAGCTGCCACAACTTTTTAATGCCCTGGAAGGCTCCATGTCCTTGGTCGGCCCGCGCCCCCACGCGGTATCGCACAACGTTTATTATTCCGACAAAGTAAAAGCTTATCTTGCCCGCCATAGAATTAAACCCGGCATTACGGGCCTTGCGCAGATCTCAGGGTATCGGGGCGAGACAGAAACGATCGAGGATATGCAGAAGAGGGTCGAATACGACTTGGAATATATTAGCAACTGGTCGCCGTTATTGGATCTGAAGATCTTGTTTCTCACTCCGATCCGGCTTATTTCGAAGCGGGGAAATGCGTACTAAGACCGCGTCTTAGTACGCCTATATTCAACTGTTATCGTAAAAGCGATAGCTGAAACGAAGACCGACATATGTTGTTTCGTAACCTTCGCCCAAATCAAAGTCCCGCTTTAGCCCACCCAGTAACAAATCTAACTGCCCATTTCGAATCAAGCGCGGAAAACTCGTCGTGAAATCCATAGAAGTCTGATCGTAACCGCTGCTAGGCTCCGCATTGACCTCATCAAAATCACGATAGCCTGCCTGCAATGAAAACATGATCGCAGGCGAAGCACGATAGCTAAACCTCATACGAGCACTTAGCTCACGAGAATCAAACTCACGAAAAGATACATATTTTTCCTGATCCATACCCATGATTACGCTTAGCGTACAACTCGAGCAAATCTGGGCATGCTCCCAAGAAAAGGCAAACTGCTGCAATTTATATTGATCGATAACCCCCGCCAAACGACCATCTACCTCGACATCTGTAATGGACGCTACCTGTGATGACGATTGCGCCCCCTGCGAGGTATCCGATAAAAACTGGTTATAGGACATCCGTAAAGACTGCGGACCAGAAACATAAGCCAAATCTGCGGCTATTGATGGTGAACTGTAGGAATAGGAATCGGTTTCTATGCGGTTGCTACCGATCTCCATTCCGTAAGAGAGGCGGCGCAACTCAGTACGCCAAGTTGCCGCCACTCGGGCATATCGCAAATCACTGCCATCCAAATTTTGATATTCCAGATCATAGCCAGTCACATTTAGTCCCGCCTGGCTCACCGGCGAAACATCGCGTGCAAACACAAGCCCGGCATTGTAACGACGCGCTTCATTTTCCACGCTTTCATCAAATTGGATATCCGTTGCACCGAACCACGCACCCAGCGTGTTACCCCTACCGGGTGTAATGGAGCCGTATAGAACACCAGAAATAAAAACACGGTTATCTCTGTTTGCTGGGCGATCTGCTAATAAAGGATTGAGAGATACTTCGCGCGAAGAATGGGAAAGCTGCAAATAATAGTGGCGGCGTTGAGGCCCCAACGTAAGAACCGAGTCCCCGAGTATGAGCCGCTCATCATCTTCTTCAAACTCAGAATACCGGCGGTCTTCCGCCCGGTAATTCGTCAGAAATTCAGCCCAACTACCCCGCAGTCGCCCCTCAGCGCCCAAACTAGTAGTCGCTTGAATCTCACTAACATTATCTGAGGACTTTGGTTGTAAGCCAGCGTTGTCAACCGACCGGATATCAACCGCACCATCTATACGAAGACCAACCGGATCCTGCTGGCTCTGCGCTACAGCCGACTGCGACAAAGCCACACCACCAACTGCACACACGGTCCATAAGTAATTTCTTTTCACAATTCTCACCCCATTCCCACTTCGAAGTAATTGCTACACAGCTCGAATTGTATTCTACATTTCAGTTTCTGGGGAAAGCATCAATTGACCAATCTCTCACCCTGACCAGGCAACTCCGTAATAATTTGCTGTAAACATTATCGACACATTTCGTTATTCAAGCGGCATACCCAACAGACAGCTGCAAATGCATCCGTCGATCTGGCCGGGCATAAATTTATACCTTTGGAAGCCCCTAGCCTCTTCAATGGCACTGCTTTAAGATTGCGCACGGACATTTATGCAGGAGGTTACGGCTGTGCCTAAAGCCCAAAAAACGAAGCTTTTTGCTATTTTCACTATTTCCGCACTAATAGCTGCGTCTGCCGCATACGCCGCATTCTTCTGGAAATACAGTGAAGGTAAAATCAGCCGCCTCACCCCCAACTGTGAAGCCTTGGCCGCTGCGGCCAAGGCAAAGTTTCAGTCCCAAAAAATAGCATCCGACATCTTGCTGATCGGCGACTCTCGAATATCCGAGTGGCCAAGCTCAACATGGTCCAACCTTTCCTCTGCCAAAATATTGAATCTAGGAGTATCTGGTGAAAGCAGTCGTGAAACATTTTGTCGGGCATTGGGAATAGCACCGCTCGTCGAGTCTCGCAAAATTATTATCCAAACCGGTATTAACGATCTCGTAGCTGCAAGCCTATTAAAGCCGCTGATACATAAGGCAAGCAGAGCCGATGTACAGAATGCAGTCGTTGACAACATCGTCAAAACACACGCGCTATTTCATCCTAAAAATGATGTATATGTGCTGTCCATTGTTCCCCCAATTAACAAGGACCTTTTTAGGACCATTGTCTGGGGAGGAGGGATTGACGAGTCCGCAGCTGCAGTTAGCGATAATCTTGCGAGTCAGGATATGAAGCTTCTGAACATCAGGACTTTGTTCAAAAACGAGAGCCCAGGCTGGAGGGGGGACTTTTCAAGGGATGCCCTCCATTGGAACGCCCTAGGCTACGAAGAATTAACAAAATTTGTTTTGCGAAAAATGGATTTATAAATGTTATTCCACACTCCAGTTTTCTTTATCTTTTTTTCTTGCTTTTTTCTGCTTTACGTAGCAACCCAGAAACGCTTAAAACTGCAGAACACTCTGATTCTGGTAGCCAGCTACATATTCTACGGCGCATGGGACTATCGTTTTCTGGTATTGATAGTGGTATCGACCACCACTGACTTTATCGCTGCAATAGGGGCAGCCAGGCAACGCGCATCACAAAGAGAAATTTTAAATTCGATTCTTTTTACCGCGATAATCGCAACATCTATACTGAGTTACGACCTGCCCAGCAACTATATTTATCTCATCTTGCT
Organism: Sphingobacterium griseoflavum; assembly: GCA_052039425.1. Lineage (GTDB taxonomy): Bacteria > Pseudomonadota > Gammaproteobacteria > Pseudomonadales > Cellvibrionaceae > UBA5868. The sequence continues at coordinate 13,654 of JBQGED010000065.1, forward strand.
TTATAGCTTTCTTATCATCTTTTACATATTAGTTACTTACTTTTTCACGCTTGAAGAAGGCAGGTCGGCCAAATGTTTTGTCGCGCTAAGTACGATATCAAACCTGGGCTTATTGGGAGTCTTTAAGTATTTTAATTTTTTTGCCGACAGTCTTGTGGAGCTTGCGCAAGTTTTTGACATCTCTTTGAGCAGGGTGACCCTCGATATAATCCTTCCCGTAGGAATTTCCTTCTACACGTTTCAGACCATGAGCTATACGATTGATTCGTATCGCAAGCAACTAAACCCTTCGCGAAATCTGATAGAGGTATCTGCATATATTGCCTTTTTTCCTCAACTTGTCGCTGGCCCTATCGAAAGAGGTGCAGCCTTACTGCCTCAGTTTTTGCAAAGCCGTACGATAAACATGGAGCAAATTCGCTCTGGAAGTTATTTATTTCTGTGGGGCCTCTTTAAAAAAGCCGTCATAGCCGACAATTTGGCTACATTTTCTGATCCTGCTTTTGCGTCGCCGTCCGATTTCTCGACAGGTGAGCTGCTCGTCGCTCTTCTAGCATTTACTTTTCAGATCTATTGCGATTTCTCGGGATACTCGGACATGGCAAGAGGTATCGCCAGGACCATGGGATTCAATTTGATGATCAACTTTAATGTCCCATATCTCAGCAAGACTCCGTCGGAATTCTGGCAACGTTGGCATATAAGCCTGTCCAGCTGGCTGAGAGACTACCTGTACATTCCACTAGGAGGCAATCGTAAAGGCCCAAGCAAGACCTACAGAAATTTATTTCTCACAATGCTACTTGGCGGACTTTGGCACGGCGCCAGCTGGACATTTGTGCTTTGGGGTGTCGCGCACGGTTTGATACTGATTGTCTATAGAGTTCTGGGAGTAAGGGACCAAAATAGCGATGCCTCAATCTTTAAAAAAGGCATGCAGATAGCCCTGATGTTTACCTTGGTAACGTTCACTTGGCTACTTTTCCGCGCCGGTGACTTCGCCACCTTGAAGTCCTATATTGGGGGAATACTTGCATTCACCAGCATAAATGCTTCCTGGATGACCTTGGGACTTCTAATCTTTCCTGTTGCTTTACACGATTGTTTGCAGGAACACAGTAAGAAGCAGGAATATATATATTCTTTACCATTCTTCGCTCGATTCAATATCGTCTTAATTGTACTTGCAAGCTTCGCGCTATTAACTCCTTCTGGAGAACAGGCGTTCATCTACTTTGACTTTTAAAACCTGAGCGCAGCAAAAACTCAGCACATGACAACCAAGATGTAGCAACCGATGAAATACTTAAAAACCACTTTCAAGATATTAGCGCTATTCGTCTATGCGGTTGTTTTTCTTGAGCTGTTCGTAAGGATTTTTGCTCCACAGGCAATACTCCCAAGGTACATCACAAAATCAGACTACGGAATCAGGGTGAATATTCCTAATGCCAATTACTGGCACTTTACGCCTGAAGTTACCGTTGAGATGCAAACCAATAGCGCGGGAATGCGCGATCATAGAGAGTACACTCTGGACAAGTCGCCTGGGGCGTGCAGGGTGGTCCTTCTTGGTGATTCATTTTTTATGGGGTATGAAGCAATCTATGAAGACTCATTTGCGTTTCAACTTGAGCAAAGTCTAAAAAATCGGGGCGCCCATTGTGAAATATTGAATTTTTCCGTCAGCGGATTCGGAACCGCAGAGTCACTCATCCAACTTCAAGAAGTGGGAGTTCAGTACCAACCTGATTTTATTGTCTTGGAATGGCACCATACCGATCCCGATGACAACCGCAGATCTAATTTATTTAAAGTCAAGAATGATGAACTGAGCCGTAACGCGGCTGAATTTTTACCGGGCGTGGATACCCAAGATAAGCTAATGACATTTTGGGTCTATCGATGGGCCAGCCAATATAGCCATCTTTACTCTGCGGTTAGGGAATCCGTAGCGACTTCGGTTAAGAAATTGATTGTAGATGTACAGAAGCTCCGAAAAACGGAGGAAAAAGCGGTTGGCAGTAGCGCAGACACCGCAGCACCACCACAAAATGCGAGAACTTTGGATGGGCTGCTTATTGATGAAGTCGCGAAGCTGGCAAATAGCACAGGAGCCAAACTCGTTTTGGCCGATGTTCCCGATCAAATAGCTAATGGCGATATAAGGTCGTCCTTCAGACTTCTACCTCAAGATATAACCGCAGCAGTGGCAAAAGCCAGTCCAACCCAACAACTTGAAGCGCTACGAGATCAAGGAATACTTGTCTTCCGCCAAAAAGGACAAAAACATTTAACCCCACTAGGCTATAAAGCCCTTGCCGACTCTGTAGCAGAACCCATCATTCGCTCCTTAACTGAGCAAAAAGACCGGGAAGATATTCAATCAGCGCCAACAGTGGAGCAAGACCCCGCCCAGACTGAAACCCCAGATATCATCCGGGAAAACTGACATGAGCAATATCAATAAAATCGAAGTATTGAACGTTAAACTTGATAACCTGACCAAAGAAGAACTTGTCAGCCAATTAAATCAGGGGATGGTATTTACACCAAACATAGATCATCTGAGTAAGCTTCAGAAAGATAATGAATTTTATCAATGCTACCAGCACGCGAACTTCGTTGTATGCGACAGTAGAATATTGCTTTTTGCATATAACTTATTAAACCCAAGGAACAAGATACGGGAACAGATCGCTGGGTCTGATTTTTTCCCTTTTTTCTGCGACTTTCATGCAAAACGCGGAGATGAAATAAGAGTTTTTTTGCTGGGTGGGTCAACAGAATCTGTTAAGGCGGCACAAGAAAATATTAATCGTCGAACGAATAGCAACATTGTCGTTGGAACCTATTCGCCACCTTTCGGATTCGAGAAAAATGAGCGGGAAGCTAATTTGATTTTGGACATCATTAGCCAATCGCAGGCCAACACACTTGCGATCGGTGTTGGCGCCCCAAAACAGGAGAAATGGCTGTGTAGAAATCTGCACCGCATACCCAACATACGAATTTCGATGGCAATTGGCGCAACTATTGAGTTCGAAAGCGGCAATCTGCAGCGATCACCAAAATGGATGTCGAAATTTGGGCTAGAGTGGCTCTATCGTCTAGTTCAAGAGCCAAAGAGACTTGCAAAACGTTACTTAATAGATGACATCCCCGTTCTATTTTTATTATTAAAGCAGCGTTTTAATTTGTACAAGAATCCCTGGAGCTAGAGATAGAGCCTCTGGAGCTACCAGAGGCTCGACTAAGAATCAGCGACCGAAACCACTCCTAACAAAACCATTGATGGCGTCTGCTCCGTAGCGCTCATCCCAGGTTCCTACCGGTCGATCTTTGACGGTGTTCATAAAGTCATCAAAGTCTTTTTTTCCTGTTAGGGTATGGTTGTAATCCGCCAATGTGCGTCCCGCGGAAGGATAGTTCTTGTCCGCCCCCTCGGTTACGCTCGACCAACCCCATGAAATATTGTCTTCATATTTGAACTGTGATCCCGTCAACGCCGAAATGGCGATCTTGGACAAGTTCTTGTATTTACCACCCCACTGTGTGTCAGTGGATGAAAGTGTATGGACAATATTATTCCTAAGCAGGAATTCACCCTGACCTGGCTCATTGATTACCAATCCCCACATGGCCGGAGTACAGAGCGCTATCACTGTACAGGCTCCTATACCTTTTACCATGCTATTACCTTCGGTAATAACATTGTCTATTGCCTGGGCTTTGGTGCCTGATTTCAATGGGTGTCCGTTATAACCCATTTGAAGACTTATGGCGTTTCTGGCAAAAAAATTGTTTTCGAACAACCCACCTGGTCGCCCATGAACTCCATGGCTTGAAGCTCGTGTAATAATATTTCTTCTCACCACAAGCTTGTTACCTACCGATGAATACTGAATATATAAGTTGTGGTTATACATATTAGCGGCAGCACCAGAGACTTCGGGATTCCACCCGCCGTAATCAAAAACGTTCTCTTCAATCAAAAGTCCATCCACTCCGTCCGCGAATAAATTAGACGGCCGATGGTCGCGATCATGTGCTGATTTTTTATAGTAGGCTCCAGTCCATATATTACGACGGAGGGTTATGTTAGCCGGGCTACCGCTGTCCCACTCTTGCAGTACCATTTCAAGCAGATTGAATTTGTTATCCTCAAAGAGGATATTCTGATTGCCACCAAGCATCACAATATCAGCGTGTGAGTCACCATCGAACTCAGGATGCTTCGTATCCATCTTGTAAGCATAGAACTCCAAGCCTATGAATGAAAAGTGCTTAGTCGCGCCTTTGAAAATGTGAATTGATCTTGAAGAATTCTCCAATCTCGGTCGGTCGCCGGTTTTACCGTAATAGGTGATTACCGCCGGCTCACTCGCGCTGCGGCCAGAATGCAAATTGGTAAACTGCTCATTCCTCCATGTATCCCCTCGCTTCAGATATAGGTGATCAGGATAACCATTACGCATTTTCTCCATGCCGGCTGCGATTGACTTGCACGGGTCCGCTTCACTCAAGCAACTATTGGTATCCTTCCCGGTCGAGCTGCTCACATAGATAAGTTTGGAATCTGCAGAGGGTTTGACCACAGTAAAACCGCTTGAGGTATTACTTACTGGTGCAACGACGTTCACCGTAACACTTGCACTAGACGTTTTACCTGCCTGAGTTATTTGATAGGTAAAGGTGTCAGTTCCCGAGAATCCAGAGTTCGGCGTATAGGTGAAAAATCCCATGTCAAACATACGAGCAACCCCCTTAGACGGTGCTTTCGTAATTGCATAAACCGCACCGCTTTCAACCTGATCGTTGGCACTCACCGGCCGTGTTTCACCAGGCTGAGCATCAGATCCAACTTGGAAAGTGTAGTTATCTGCTACTGCCACCGGAGCAGCTAAAACAGGCGCCACCACCGCAGGTGTTGATGGCGCGCTAGCTTTGCCTACAACAGAGAAATTCACCAACAATGGGATACCGGCTTCGCCTTTAGCATCGATTCCAGCATAGGGTGTTACCACCAAAGTGTAATCTCCCGCTGGTAATTCATTTTTGCTGAGATCGATATGCTGGGTCTCATCAGCCAGCGCATAGGCAACATTATTTTCTGAGCGATCTATATCGACAGGACCGCTCAGAGAAAAATGCATGCTCCCGGTTTTGCTAGGGTCCTCACTAATAGCAATCAAATTAATGAGCTTAGTTTTGACATCAACGAGATTGACCTCGGCACCTTCTGTGATTCGGGTCACCGCAACGTAAGCACCGGTACCTTCTGTGACTGATACAAGATCAACTGCCGCTATTTTCGGCACGTTCGATACGATTTGTTTGTCGACAATTTTAAATTTCACTGTCGTCGCTGCGCCTTTATTGCCCGCCATGTCTGGCAAAGAATACGGAGTTACCGTCAACGCGTAATTTCCTACAGGAAGCTGCGACTTGGATACACTCAAATTAACGGTATCTACCGCCATGGTATAAACCGCATTGTTCTCCCAGCGATCAATACCAATTGGGCCAGAGAGTTTGAAGTGAACGCTACCTGTTTTACCAGCATCTGCCGAATCGGCGACCACATTCAGCAGGTCAATTGACGTTTCCGATAAATCGATAGTTGATCCATTTTTAATTACTGACAACTCAACCATTTCACGCGCGTCAGTAAAACCAACAAGCTTCACCGATGTAATCGCGGGAACCAGCATTTCAGCCTGCCCTGGTTGGGCCGCTGGCCCCTCCTCCCCTGGCTGAGAAACAATGACAAGACGCCTGATAGGCTGTGATACCAACTTTCCAGAGTCGGTTACACGGTATGTTATCTCGTATTGTCCCGGCCGACCGGTGTTTACCTGGACATTGTTTGTGTACACAGCATCTGTAAGATCGCCATCCTCGACATCAGTGGCAATTACACCGGGATCTATAAATGCAGAATTGACAGACAGAGAGATAACCTCATCGCCTATCAACTGGATAACTGGGGCAGTATTTGCTGAGGTTGAGGGGGCACCCGAATCACCTTCCGCCGCGCTGGGGTCTTCCGCATCACCCGTGCACCCAGTGATAAAAAACATGGATAACAATACTGCGGCACAGAATTGCAAACGTTTTGCCATGAAAAACTCCGTAAAATCTAGAGTGTTTTGTCTCGTACATCGAGAACTGATTTCTTCAGGCGTTACCATGCCTTCTGTACCGATAATTCCTAAGTCTGACGTCGGCGAGAGATTCAGCTCGTGCTTACCGCAGCGGTCATAGCCGCCACGTGGACTTCAGTGTGGATACTGTGAGTATTTGCATGTTGAAAATCGCGCCACATTATCGCCACTGTGATCTGGGCACGAAAAATAGGCGCAAAGGCTTCAACTCAAAGTACGTTTAAAAGAGTGTTGACGATGACGGATGTTTAAACGGGTAGACGGTTCGAGAGTCGGATCTCACAACACTTCCCGATCAGCCTGTTCTTTGTAATAAGCAGGCTCAACTCCTAACAACGCATCTCTAATGCAAATTTATCGTCAGCTACGTGAATACCCGGGCCGCCCTAGAACAGGGCAGATCATGTGCGGCGTACTTTTATTTGAGTAATGAGTGCCGGGCCACATGAAAAGGTGTGCGGATTTTGGCCCGGTTAGTAAAGACTTGTCAACGCAAAATTGCCTGAATTTCACCACATAATGACTAAGTCACAATAATTCTACTGTTAACTAACCTCGATATTCCTTGAAAATCGTGCGTTAGAACGGACCTTAACGAAACTTAACTCGTATGTCTGGACGGACAGTATGTATATAGGAACATATGGGCAACAAGCTCTCCTTAGTCGCGTTTAAGAATAATAAACGCATTTTTATTCCTGATTTTATCGATCCCGCCATATGCGGCGTACATCTGGGCAAGCGTGCACCCATTGCTCAACAACACCCCGGGGTGCCGCCTATCTCAAACACAAGGGACTTATTTGAAGGACCTCAATAACGCAAGATTGGAGCACGCCATAAATGGTGGATTTAATAACGATTCCGACCTGTTGTAACGTAAAGGCGTCTGGGAAACCCAATCGAGAACTTGCCACCGGCACCTTCGACAACGGCCTGGGCCGCAGCCGTATCCCACTCATAGGTTGGACCAAAACGCGGGTATAGGTCCGCTTTTCCTTCCGCCACCTTGCAAAATTTCAGCGAACTGCCAAGATGAGCGAAGTGATATAAAGGCTGGAGCGACAGAAAGTGCTCACCCTCAGGCGAAGCAAAAGATCGGCTCCCCACCAAGCGCCACGCTTGACCGGGGACAGGGAGCTCTGCACAGCGTATCGGCAGCACTTCCCCTGCCAAACCTTGCTGGCGAAATGCTCCGTCGAATCTTCC
>JBQGED010000066.1:0-15823 GCA_052039425.1 Sphingobacterium griseoflavum
CCCGATCCAGAATCTTTTCCGTGAGGTCCAGACGCTGTGCTGCCATTTCCGATCGCAACTGCTTTAACTCATCAAGGATATAGCGCTCGATAAAAGGTGTGTACAGCGGTTGGGTCAGAGTGTCCGCTGAAGCTGCTACGGTTTCGGCCTCAGACGATGCAGGGCTTTCCTGCGCCTGCGACATCAACGCCGGAAATAACATCAGCAGGCAGAGCGAAACCTTTAGGCAGCGCATATGGCAATGCCGTGGTTATGCACTTCGATCAGGCATTTATGCAGGCTTTGTACAGCCAAGGTGTAATCGTGTTCGTCCACGACGAATTGCATATCCACCTGTCGCATGGATTGATGTACCGCGAGAATGCTAATACCAGCGTCGGCAAGCGCCGCAACGGTTTTGGCCAATATTCCCGGCACTTTCATATCGCTACCAATGGCAGAGACGATCGCCACTTTGCGCGTTTTGATTTCGGAATCCGGAAATTGGCGACTGAGTTCCTGCTGCACCCGCTTGATGTTTTTAATATTGGTGCCCAGGTAATAAGTGATGGTATTGGCGTTTACGTCTTTGGTGATCACACTAGTCTTGAAGCGTTTGCAGGCTTCCAACAGCGCCGTTTCGTAACGATAAAAATCACCCACCATATCCTGGTCAAAAAACTCCAGGGAGACGACATTTTTTCGTCCCGCGATAATTTCCACGCAAGGCTCTTCACTGACGTAGTCGCCGGTAATTAGGGTGCCATCATGTTCAGGCTCAAAAGTATTTTTCACTCGCAAAGGAATAGCGCTCTGACGCAGTCCTTTTGCCGCCCGTGGATGAATCGCCTCCATGCCGAGATTCGCCAATTGATCAGCGACATCGTAATTCGTGCGGCCAATCGGTACGACCTTGTCTTCTCCGACCAAACGGGGATCGGCACTGCTGAGATGGTACTCCTTGTGAATAAGCGCCTCGCGCGCACCGGTTAACACGGCAAGACGACTGAACGTCATTTCGCTATAGCCACGATCAAACGTCGCCATCAAGCCGGTTTTACAATGGGCATATCCGGTGGCAATGAGGATTTCCCGACTCATGTCTATATCTTTTATTGCGGCCAAAATCTGCTCATCCAAAGAATAATGCTCTGGCAAATTCCAGCCGGTGAGATCCAGCAAGCGCGCCTTGATGCCATCTTCATTTAATTTTCGAGTCATATTCCATGCGCTGTGCGCCTCGCCTACACTCGCCAGCATTTCCCGCACCGTCTGCAAATGATCCCGCAGAGAAAAATGCCCGTGCTGACACAAACGCTGTAAATCTTCCAGACAGCGCTGGGTGGTATCCAGGCGTTCATTAATAAAAGCGTCTGCCGCCAAACGATTGTCTGGATCATCGAAGAGTCCAGCGTTAATCGCCAGCATTTGTCTACGTACGACATCCATAGCCTCGCGCCAGGACTGTCCATCCTCGTTTGCCGCATATAAACCGTAAACGCCCAGGCGCCCCGTTTTTTTATGCTCGAGCAAAAGATCGGTAATTCCGCCGTAGGCGGAAACCACCATGATTCTTCCGGTAACGGGCAGCTCATGCTTATGACCGAGAATGACATTCTCACGCACCGCCACGTATTGATTCATGGAGGTGCCGCCGATTTTTTCCACTGTATGCCCCATGATTCCCTCCCCTTGTTCAGACATTTACAGCTTCGGCATCTAAGGGATATGCGCCGCTGGAATCATGGACTTCTTTACCATGCAGCGGCGGATTGAAAACGCACGCCATTTTCATTTCAGTTTTTGCGCGCAGACGGTGGCGATCATGTTGATCGAGAATATAAATAACTCCAGCAGAAATGGGATAAATTTTGCCATCTGCCAGATTCTCCACCTCGCCCTCACCACTGATGCAATACACCGACTCTAGATGATTTTGATAATGCATCTGTAAATCAGCGCCAGCGTAGATAGTGGTGATATGGAAGGAAAAACCCATATTGTCATTGCGCAGTAACAGCCGGGTGCTCTCCCAACCATCACTGACAACGCGGCGGTCTGTTTGATTGGCGGAATGCAAGTTTCTGACGATCATATGTAACCTCCTCAGGATGCAACGGAAACAGGGGATTTCAAAACCGCGTCAACACTTTCAGCTAAACGATGAAGACCATCTTGCAGGTGCTCTTCAGCAATTGTCAGCGGGCACAAGCATTTCACCACTTGGCCCCGATTGCCGGAGGTTTCGATAATTAAATTGCGAGAGAAAGCTTCGCGACTGATTCGCGCGGCAATATCACCTGATGCGCAGGCCAATCCCTGCATAAAACCTCTGCCTTTGGGGCGCAATTGAGTATTGCCATGTCGGTCAGCGATAGACTTAAGGGTTTTGCCTATCAAATCCGCTTTGCGTTCCACGCAGCGAGAAAATTCGTCGTTTGACCAATAATTTTCCAGCGCCGCGGTGGCCGTGATAAATGCGTGATTGTTGCCTCGGAAGGTGCCGTTATGCTCACCTGGAGACCACTGATCCAGCTCCGGCGCCAGCAATACCACGGCCATAGGCAAACCAAAGCCGCTGAGGGATTTCGACAGAGTCACCATATCCGGCTTAATGCCACTTCTTTCAAAGCTGAAGAACTGTCCAGAGCGGCCGCAGCCGGCTTGTATATCATCGACAATCAGCAAGATGTCGTATTTTCGACAGATTTTTTCCAGACCGCGCAACCATGCGTCTTTTGCGATATTTAAACCGCCCTCCCCTTGAATCACTTCCACAATTACCGCGGCGGGCTTGTCCAGCCCGCTGGAAGGGTCATTTAATTGCTGCTCGAAAATTTTGAGGGTATCCACTTCCTGGCCGTAGTAACCGCAATAAGGCATGCGCGTTACATTTGCCAAAGCCACGCCCGCTCCGCCGCGATGCAAGCGATTTCCCGTTGCGGCAACAGCGCCAAGTGATACGCCGTGAAAACCATTGGTGAAAGCCACAATGTTCTGACGCTGCTTCACTTTGCGCGCAAGCTTCAACGCGGCTTCTACCGCGTTAGTTCCTGTGGGACCGGTGAATTGCAGGCGATAATTCATATCGCGCGGGAGCAAAATATTGCGGCGAAACGCCTCCAGAAACCGCGCTTTGGCTTCCGTGTGCATATCCAAACCGTGGGTAATTCCGTCGCTCTCGATGTAATTCAGTAGCGCAGTTTTCAAAACTGGATTGTTGTGACCGTAATTGAGAGATCCCGCCCCGGCGAGAAAATCCAGATATTTTTCACCTTGCTGATCAAAGAGAAACTCGCCGGATGCGCGCCTGAACGTCACCGGAAATGAGCGTGCGTATACCATGACATTGGATTCTGTCTCTTGAAATATCGACATCGGATTCTCCCAAGTTATTGCGACGAATGCTGGTCCGAACCAAAAGGTCCTATGCGGAAAAGTACTTCGTCGTCATGAGTGCCGGCAAAATGTGCGGCTTTAGAAAAAAGAACGGAGGTGGTAAGCGCGGCCTGATGCTCGGCGGCAAAACGCCTGAACAACTTTGCCGATGCTTGATTTGATGGGGTTATAGAGGTTTCGAGGAACTGGATAGCGCGTAGCTTTGGTCGTTGCAGAAGCGTTTTCAACATGCACTGCGCCAACCCTTGACCGCGCCATTTTTCGGCGACGGCGATCTGCCAAACGAATAAAACTTCCGGCTCGCCCGGCTTGACATACCCAGACAGGAAAGCCGCCAGTTCGCCATCGCGCTCCGCCAAAACTGAGGTTTCCGCGAAATGCGTGGTCTGCAGCAAATTGCAATAAAGCGAATTTGGATCCAGTGGCGTGCATCGTTCAATCAAACGATGGACAGCAACGCCGTCCTCTGCCACCGGCTGGCGGTATTGCAGGTGAGCCCTCGGGGGTTGTAGCGCCCCTCCAGGATCTCGCTTCGCGTAATCTTTCACATTCAACACAATATTTATTGCTCTAAATAATTTAAGAGCAATGCATTATCGTTTAAACCGACTTAAATTTCAAATAAAGCGCAAATTAATCGCGTAAATAAGCGCCGCATACCAAAAAGATCCATCAATAATACTTTGAGATATAAGCTTTTGATATGGATGAAAGAAGGTTTTAAAGGGGGGATAATGCGCAAAACTTAGATAGAGCCAGGGCGAATGAACCAGATACACGAAGTCCTAACAGCGGTGCGCCGAATAATTCGCGCCGCCGACATACACTCTAAGAAGCTCACCAAAACCGTGGGACTCACCGCGCCCCAACTCATGCTTATGCAAGCCATAAGAAATAACCAGGAGGACACCACGATCGGCACGCTGGCACATCAGATCAGCCTAAGCCAGGCAACCGTCAACAACATCATTGGCCGCCTCGAAAGCCGCGGACTCATCAGGCGCAAACGCTCCGAAACCGACAAGAGATTTGTTTGGCTCCACCTCACCACAGAAGGCGAAAAAACACTGGATAGAGCCCCAATTCCGTTACAGGAACAATTTGTGGAGCGATTCGGAAAACTGGAAAATTGGGAACAAAATATGATTCTGAGCAGCCTGCAGCGTTTAGCCACCATGATGGATGCAGATCAGATAGACGCGTCACCAATTCTCGATGTGGGCGCACTGGATCGCACTGACGAAGAATAACCACACCGTCGAGCGAGAAGAAAAAGGATTAAACAAGAGAAGGAAAATGAATGGCGGAGAGGGGGGGATTCGAACCCCCGATACCGGGTTAGGGTATACTCCCTTAGCAGGGGAGCGCCTTCGGCCACTCGGCCACCTCTCCGGCAAAAATTTTTCGTAAAGAAAAATTTTTGTTCGCAAAACACGATTGAATCAATCTGCAACCGTCTTTTGGCAAGCTCCTTCAAGACCAGAACAGCCTCTGAAGAAGGAGCGGCATAATACCAACAAACTGACGAAATTCAAATAGTTATATAAAGCTTATTTGGCTTCGGCAGCTTTATTACTTTCTAACACAAATCACCCAAGGATAAACCCGGCGATCAAAGCGAATTGCCCGGCTCCGGCTCATGCTGTTGCTGCTTTTCGCGCTGAATTCTCTGATAAATTTCTTCGCGGTGCACAGCAATTTCTTTCGGCGCATTAACGCCTATCCGCACCTGATTGCCTTTAACACCCAAAACAGTGACCGTTACATCATCACCAACCATCAAGGTTTCGCCGATACGGCGGGTTAATATCAACATCGGTTATTCTCCTTACTTTCATCCTGTGAGACCGAAGGCGCAGCCCGGAGAGGCTGTATTTTCGGCGGCTCTAACACCCACCCGTCTGGTTTTTTTGTTTTATCCACGAATGGATGCGGGTATGAGCTAAAGCCTGTGAGTCGCCCGTATCGGGCTTTATGGTTGCGAGCCCTGTGGAATTTATCCGCAGAGCTGACGCGCCAATCATCATATAATCAGGCTATAGCTTTATCCAGCCCGAACGCTGTGTGCAAACTGCGAACCGCCAGTTCGAGATATTTTTCGTCAATGATGACCGATATTTTTATTTCAGAAGTGGTAATCATCTGAATATTAATATTGTCTGCCGCAAGCGCCTTGAACATAGTGCAGGCAACACCAGCATGAGAACGCATCCCCACACCCACCACGGATATTTTGACAACAGAATCATCCGTCACCACTTCGCGCGCGCCCAACTCATCTGCTGCTTTCTGCACAACCTGACGCGCCTTGTTCATGTCACCGCGGTTCACGGTGAAGGTAATGTCAGCTGTTTGGTCAGCTGCCATATTCTGCACTATGACATCCACTTCAATATTGGCTTCACCAATCGGTGCCAGCAGGCGGGACGCCACACCAGGCTGATCCGGCACGCCAAGGACCGAGATTTTGGCTTCGTCGCGATTAAATGCAATACCGGAGACTACAGGTTGTTCCATAGTCGAGAATTCCTCATCAATGGTGATCAAAGTGCCGGGGCCGTCCTGAAAGGAGGACAACACACGCAGGGGAACATTGTATTTACCCGCAAATTCAACTGAACGGATCTGCAGGACTTTGGAGCCCAGACTGGCCATCTCCAACATTTCTTCAAAGGTGATTTTGTCCAGTCGACGAGCTTTTTCCACCACGCGCGGGTCAGTGGTATATACACCGTCCACATCCGTGTAAATCTGGCATTCATCCGCTTTGAGTGCGGCCGCCAGTGCAACACCTGTAGTGTCGGAGCCGCCGCGCCCGAGAGTCGTAATATTGCCGGCTTCGTCAACGCCCTGGAAACCTGCGACAACCACTACGCGACCCGCATCAAGGTCGGCCCGCATGCGCTCTACATCAATTTCCTGAATACGGGCTTTGGTGTGCGCGTCGTCGGTGAGAATTCTCACCTGGGAACCAGTGTACGAACGCGCATCCTGCCCCAACTCCATCAGAGCCATGCAAAGCAGAGCAATAGTAACCTGCTCTCCGGTAGATACCAGTACGTCCAGCTCACGTGGATCAGGCGTCTTTTGGATTTCTTTTGCCAGTCCAATCAGACGGTTGGTCTCACCACTCATGGCCGAAACGACAACGACGATGTCGTGACCTTGTTGGCGGAATTTGCAGACCTTGGCCGCCACTGCTTTGATGCGCTCTATGCTACCAACGGAAGTACCGCCGTACTTTTGCACAATCAGGCTCATACTGTGCCTATTCCAGATAATCGCGATTACAGTTCTGGCGGAGTCCGCCTGAACCACCTGTTTAAAATGCTGGGAGCAAGGCGCGCCATAGCCGCCCCGCCCCTTGAGGGGCGCCAATTAAACACGAATTGCCCCCGGTTGTTAACTGGTCGGGGGAAAAAAGCGACCAGTTACGCAAAATATTTTTATTCGCATTAGTTAGTGCGCAAATACTCCCGCACCGTCGCCAAAGCCTCCGGCAACTTGCCGTTATCCTGGCCGCCGCCTTGCGCCATATCGGGACGCCCGCCGCCCTTGGCGCCGATTTTTTCCGCAACGATTCTCACCATGTCTCCGGCCTTGGCGACCGCAGTGGCTTCTTTGCTGACACCAGCGACCAAGCTCACTCGCTCGCCATCAGTGCCGGCGAGCAAGACCGCCGAATTGCCGAGTTTATTGCGCAACCGATCAACAAGATCGCGCAGCAGCTTCGCATCATTACCTTCGACTTGCTTCACCAGCACATGGATGCCTTTTATTTCTTCCGCTTCACCGATCCACTCATCGATCGAGGCTGCAGCGAGTTTGCTCTTAACTGCTGCCAATTCTTTTTCCAGCTGGCGGTTCTGCGCCAACAGAGCATCCAGCTTTTCCACGATCGAATCCGGTGCGGTCTTTAACATTTGCGCGGCAATTGACAATTTTTTCTGCGCCTGCGCCATGTATTCAAACGCTCCGGCGCCTGTTGCCGCTTCAATCCTGCGCACGCCCGATGCAATGCCGGATTCTGCGGTGATACGGAACAAACCTATGTCGCCGGTACGCTGCGCGTGGGTTCCGCCGCAGAGTTCGACGGAAAAATCGCCGCCCATGGTCAACACCCGCACACGATCGCCATATTTTTCCCCGAACAGCGCCATGGCGCCTTTCTTCTTGGCTTCCTCAATATCGAGAACTTCCGTGGTGACTTCTGTATTAAGGCGGATTTGCTCATTCACCAGCGCCTCGATTTGTTGCAACTGCTCCGGTGTCACCGCTTCAAAATGAGCGAAGTCGAAACGCAAGCGCTGCGAATCCACTAGCGAACCTTTCTGCGCCACATGAGTGCCGAGAACCCGACGTAAGGCAGCGTGCAGCAAATGGGTGGCAGAGTGGTTGAGCGCGGTTGCTTGACGCACATTTGAATCAACCTGAGCGTTTACTTGCGCGTTAAGAAGGAGTTCACCCCGGGTCACCCTACCTATATGCAGGTGATGATTGCCATCTTTTTGGCAGTCGAGTACTTCGAAACGGCCTGAAGCACTTTCGATAAATCCGCCGTCACCAACCTGCCCGCCTGATTCGGCATAAAACGGGGTGTGTTCGAGTACCACGACACCCTCCTCGCCTTCAGCCAAACGATCAACCTGAAAACGCCCGCGCACCAGCGCGGTAATAGAGGTTTCGTGACTCAGCCCTTCATAGCCTCTAAACGCTGTTTCCCCAGCGAGATCTAAACCGGCGGTGTAATCCACCTTGAAGGCTCCGGCAGAGCGGGACTGATCGCGCTGCTGTTCCATCAAGGCTTCATAAGCGCCCATATCCAGAGTCAAACCGCGCTCGCGTGCGATGTCATTGGTCAGGTCTGCGGGGAAGCCGTAAGTGTCATAGAGGGTGAATACCACATCGCCGGGAATCACGGTGCCGGTGAGGGACTCGAGTTTTCCAGCAAGTACCGCCAAGCCCTTGTCGAGAGTTTTGGCGAACTGCTCTTCCTCGGTCAGCAGGACTTTCTCAATGTGCTGCTGTTGCGCGGCAAGTTCGGGGTAGGCCTGCCCCATTTGCTCCACAAGCGCGTTGACCAGCTTGTGGAAAAACGGTTTTTCCTGGCCAACTTTGTGGCCATGGCGAATGGCGCGGCGAATAATCCGCCGCAACACATATCCCCTGCCCTCGTTGGATGGCAGTACACCGTCGGAGATAAGGAAGGAGCAGGAGCGAATATGGTCGGCGATCACGCGCAGCGATTTTTCTTCCAAATCGCGGCAGCCGGTTACGTCGGAGGTGGCGTGCAACAGCGCTTGGAAGAGATCAATTTCGTAGTTGCTATGCACCCCTTGCATAACCGCAGCTATGCGCTCCAAACCCATGCCCGTATCCACGGAGGGCTTAGGCAAGGGGATCAATTCTCCATTGGTCTGGCGCTCGAACTGCATGAAAACCAGGTTCCACACTTCGATATAGCGATCGAGGCCATCGTCCGGGCTGCCAGGGGGGCCGCCCGGAACATCGGGACCGTGGTCATAAAAAATTTCGGAGCTGGGGCCACAGGGGCCGGTATCGCCCATCTGCCAGAAGTTATCGGCATCCAGGCGGGAGAAGCGCGTGGGATTGACGCCCACCTCTTTGATCCAAATATCTGCTGCCTCATCGTCGCTAATATGGACCGTCACCCACAGCCGCTCGGGCGGAAGCTTCAGTACACCGGTAAGAAATTCCCATGCGAATTTGATCGCGTCGCGCTTGAAATAATCGCCAAAACTGAAATTACCGAGCATTTCGAAAAAGGTGTGGTGGCGCGCGGTATAACCCACGTTTTCCAGATCGTTGTGTTTGCCGCCAGCGCGCACACAGCGTTGGGCACTCGCCGCTCGTGTATAGGGACGCTTGTCGGAACCGAGAAAGACGTCCTTAAATTGAACCATCCCGGAATTGGTAAACAGCAACGTGGGATCATTGCCGGGCACGAGCGAACTGCTCGGCACCAGTGTGTGCCCTTTCCCAGCAAAATAGGACAGAAATGCTTCGCGAATTTCAGCACTTTTCATAATTAAGCTAATCCGGTGGAGAGGCGCGGGTACGCGTTAACGCCTAGGTCGGACCCGCAAAAAGTCGCCAAGTATAAGGGTTGTAAGGCGTGCAGCATAGGCCGCATACAGCGGTGTAGCCGGCGCATTGGCCGGCCGTGGCATCACATTCCCAAGGAGCCCTCGGTGAATTTTTTATTGGCAAGAAGGTGAAGATGTAGGTGGAAAACGGTCTGCCCCGCTCCGGCGCCATTGTTGATCACCAGGCGGAAGGCCTCGCTGACGCCAAGCTGACGGGCAATATCACCGGCCTTCAACAACAAATGCCCCAAGATCGACTGATCCTCGGGAGTCGCGTCCGCCAACATTGCGATGGGCTTGCGCGGAATGATCAACAAATGTGTAGGAGCCTGAGGAGCAATGTCGCGGATACACACGCAAATATCGTCTTGATAAATAAATTCCGAGGGAATCTCACCGTCGATAATTTTGCTGAAAATGGTTTTTTCACTCATGAGCTGCTCCGGTTGATCAGGAATATTTTTCTTTTTCTTCGAGGGAAATCTGGCGAGCCTCGGATTCCAACATGATGGGTATGCCGTCGCGGATGGGGTAGGCAAGGCCGCTTGCAGGGCAGACCAGCTCCGCGTTTTCCTTGTCGTATATCAGCGGCGCTTTGCTCACCGGACACACCAGAATGCTCAGCAATTTTTTATCGATGGTCTCAGTCATGGTGTTGTTCCTTAGAAATTTTGAGTGATTTTGCAGGCATGGGTTTGCCTTCCATCAACAGGGCGGGATCGAGGCGAACATCGAACCAGTTCATGCGCCAATCCAGGTGCGGACCTGTGACTCGACCAGTAGCTCCCACCTCAGCAATGGCCTGCCCCTGCTCTATCCGGTCGCCGACCGCCACCAGAATTTTGCTCAAATGGATAAACGTGGAAGACAACCCGTAGCCGTGGTCCAGGATAAGAGTACCGCCGGAATAAAACAGATCATCCTCTGC
This sequence comes from Sphingobacterium griseoflavum, assembly GCA_052039425.1. Lineage (GTDB taxonomy): Bacteria > Pseudomonadota > Gammaproteobacteria > Pseudomonadales > Cellvibrionaceae > UBA5868. The sequence continues at coordinate 10,414 of JBQGED010000066.1, forward strand.
CAGGGTGACCAGTCCGGCCGCCGGTGCAACCACTTTTGTTCCCGTCGGAGCCGCTATATCGAGCCCATAGTGTGGTGAGCGCGGCGTACCGTTAAACACTCGCCGGCTGCCGTAAACGCCGGTAATAGGGCCGGAGAGTGGCCAGATAAAATCCTGCAAAAAATCAGTGCGATCATCATCGAGAAGGCGAGCTTTGCGGGTGAGTTCATTCTCCCGCTCGATGCGGGCGAGCAGCTCCGGCGGTGGCGTCACGTGCTTTTGTTCGACGCCGTTAACTCGCTGCACCTGATAATTCCGCTGTTTCACTTCATAAGTGCGCTTTTCAGAACGCCCCTGCGGATCAGTCAATATCAGCGTTACTTGCGGCGGGGCATCCGCGCCCAAGCCAAAAACAAACTCGCCGGTGCTGGTGGTGCGCACGGTGCGGCCATCCAATTGCAGGGTATAACCGGATGTCACGCTGCCAAAGAGAATACCGCCCTGCTGCCACTGTCCTCGGATTGCAAGGTCATCCGCCCCAGCCGCAGGTGTCAGGATCCAGCACCTGACACAGAGGGCCAGCAGTCGAACAACACTTGCATAGGTTAATTTGGTCATCAATGCACCATGAGTTAAAGGGATTGCTGGAACAGCTCCAGCTCATGACTTTTGGTCAACCAGGTTTCCTCCAGAGTCTCCAGCTCCTGCCGCAGCGCACCCTGCTCTTTTAACAGATTCTGCAACTCAGGATTAGCGCCGCTGTAAAGCTCCGGATTAGCCAGCTTTTGTTCTACCAGCGCCAAGCGTTGCTGCACTGCCTCGATCCTATGCTCGACCTGCCGAATCGCCTGGGTGAAAGGTTTTAACTTATCCCGTACCGCGGCCGCGCTCTGCCGTTGAGATTTTTTGTCCCGTTCGATGACTTTGACTTCAGCGGGCTTGGATTCAACGTCAGATGCAGCTTTGCTTCCGGTCAGCCACTGCTGGTAATCGGCAAGATCTCCCGCAAATGGTTCCACCCGACCGGAATCGATCAGCCAGAATTCATCCACGGTATTGCGCAGCAAATGGCGATCGTGGGAAACCACCACAATGGCCCCGGCAAATGCCTGTAACGCAACCGTCAGCGCATGACGGACCTCCAGATCCAAGTGGTTGGTTGGCTCATCCAGCACCAGCAGATTGGGCCTTTGCCACGCCAGAATCGCCAGCGCGAGCCGCGCCTTCTCACCACCAGAGAAATGGCGAATGGTTTCAAACGCCCGGTCGCCTTTGAAATCGAAACTGCCGAGAAAGTTGCGGATCTCCTGCTCTGAAGCGGTAGGACGCAAACGTTGCAGATGCAGCGCGCAGGAAGCATCCAGATCGAGCGCTTCCAGCTGGTGCTGGGCAAAATAACCGATTTTTAGATGCGCCGACTCAACCCTCTCACCGCGGCTTAACGCGATCCCACCGATAAGTGCTTTGATAAATGTCGATTTCCCTGCGCCGTTATGTCCCAACAAACCGACACGCGACTGGCCGAAAATTGAGGCGTTTACATCGTGCAACACTGTCCGTTCGCCGTAACCGATATCGGCTTCGGTAAAGGTCAGCAGTTGTTGCGGTACCCGCTCGGGCTCTGGAAAGCGAAAATTAAACGGTGAGTCCACATGGGCAGGGGCAATTTTCTCCATGCGTTCCAGCTCTTTCAGGCGGCTCTGCGCCTGTTTGGCTTTGGTCGCTTTGGCGCGGAATCTTCGGACAAAATCCTCGATTTCCGCAATCCGTTCCTGCTGCTTAGAAAAGGCAGCGGCTTGATTCGCCAAACGCTCGGCCTTTTGTTTTTCGTAGGAGGAATAATTACCGCTGTAACTGATCAGGCGGGTGTTCTCGAAATTCACGATATTGCCGACCACATTGTCGAGAAAATCCCGGTCGTGGGAGATGATCAGCAAAGTGCCGGTGTATTGGTTGAGCCATTGCTCCAACCAAAGGGTCGCATCCAAATCGAGGTGGTTGGTGGGCTCGTCCAGGAGCAATAGATCGGAACGGCACATAAGCGCTCGAGCGAGATTGAGACGTATACGCCAGCCGCCGGAAAACTCCGTAACATTCCGCCCGGCGTCTACCATGGAGAATCCCAAACCACGCAACAGCTTTTGTGCCCGCGCCTCCGCGGTATAACCATCCAGCGCTTCCATACGACTGTAGAGCCGCGCCAGTTGTTCGCCATCGTGCTCTTCCGTTATCTGCGCTTCGAGTTCGCGCAGTGCAAAATCACCGTCGATCACATAATCGAGGGCGCGGCGTTCTTGGTGAGCCACTTCCTGGGCCATATGAGCCAACACCCAATCTTTGGGGATATGCAGAGATCCGGTATCCGCCTGCAGCTCTTTCAACAGAAGTTTGAAAAGGCTGGATTTACCGCTGCCATTGGCACCGATAATTCCCCATTTTTGCCCTGGATAAACGGTCAGGTCGGCTTTTTCGAGAAGGACTTTGGTCCCCAGCTGAAGACCGAGCGCCTGCAATTGAATCATTGGAACAGCTCGAGAGAAAACGATGGCGGATTATAGACGTTTAAAGATCCCCACCAAAAGGCAACACTCACGAGTTGCGGTGCATCAGTCAGCTATCATTACTAAACTGCAACCACACACAAGCTAACGCCATGACTACAGCCCCTCCTGAGCGCCGCAGCACGTTCCGCGTTAATCACGATCTGATCTTTGACTTTCGTCCAGTGGATAACCACACCGCAGAGGAACAGGAACCCGAAAGCGCAATAGGTGACAGCGTGGCCTTGAGCATGGTGGCAGAGCTGCGCAAGATCGACCGGGAGGCGCAACAAATGCTCAAGCTGATCTCGGACAAACAGCGCCTGCTCGGCGACTATCTCCAGAAACTGAGCCAGAAAATCGACTTGGTAGCGCGCCATAGCCTGTTTTCCACTGGACTAAAAAGCGGTGCCGAGCGCATCAACATCAGCGAGGGCGGTGTCGCGTTTCGCAGCGACAGAGCCCTCTATAAGGGCAACTTTTTGGTTTTGCGAATGATTTTTTTACCCAGCTACACACCCGTGATAGTCTTCGCTTCGGTCAGCCGATGCGTGGAAGAAGGCGACGACGGATACCGTATAGGCGCCACCTTCCATCGGTTGAGAGAGCAGGATCGCCAGGAACTGGCGCGCCAGATCATCAAAGCCCAGGTCAGCCATCGCAAACGAAATTCAACATCGGAGAATAAACAATGAAGCCAAGTCGCATATCCTCCCGCTCCTTTTTCCTGGCCTGCCTCGGGGCGTTGTTTCCTCTGTTTGCAGGTATTGCCAACGCCGAAACCGTCGCTATTCCGCTTGGCCAGCAGGGTAAAGAATGGCAAGTCAACACACCTCCAACCGGAATGCGCAAGGCTCAGGTGGAGGAAAAGTTCGGCCAACCCATAAACCAGTCCGGCCCCGTTGGGACCCCACCGATCTACACATGGGAATACGATCAGTTCACTGTTTATTTTGAAGGTGACCACGTAATTCACGCCGTGGTGAAAGCGCCGCAGAAGAACTGAGTTAGCGCGCCGGAGCCATACTCCGGCACTCTATGTTATTGGCGATGGAGGCGGTTCAGCCCGTTGAGCGCAGCAATCCGGTAGGCTTCTGCCATCGTGGGGTAATTGAACGTGGTGTTGGTAAAGTATTCGATACTATTGGCCTGCCCTTGCTGATTCATGATCGCCTGGCCAATGTGAATAATCTCCGCCGCTTCAGCGCCAAAACAATGGATACCTAATATCTTTAAGGTATCAAGATGGAAAAGGATTTTCAGCATCCCCACCTCTTCGCCGCTGATCTGCGCTTTGGCGATGTCTTTGAAAAATGCCCGCCCCACTTCATAAGGAACCTTGGCAGCAGTCAATTCGGCTTCTGTTTTGCCTACCGAACTGATTTCCGGCAGCGTGTAGATACCGGTGGGTGCATCCGTCACGCGTCGCACAGCTTCACCCATGATAGAAGCCACCACGGCACGGCCCTGGTCGTAGGATGCACTGGCAAGGCTTGGCCAACCGATGACATCGCCAGCGGCATAAATATGCGGCTGCGATGTGCGGTATTCTTCATCCACCTCGATTTGACCCCGATGATTGGCCTGTAAACCCGCGCTCTGTAGATTCAGCAGTTCGGTATTGCCCGAGCGACCGTTACACCATAGCAACGCATCCGCCTTGATCCGCTTGCCCGATTGCAATTTCAGCGAAACGCCATGGTCTGTCGCCTGCAGACTCTCAAATTCCTCTAGCTGACGAACCAACACGCCTTTTTCACGCAGGTGATAACTGAGGGCGTCGGATATTTCACTATCCAGAAATTCCAATAAGTGTTCCCGTGCGTTGATCAAGTCTACTTTTACACCTAGCCCGGAAAAAATCGAGGCGTACTCACATCCAATGACTCCCGCACCGTAAATAATCAAGGTCCGCGGGGTGTGGTTCATTTCCAGAATGGTGTCGCTGTCGTAAATGCGCGGATGGGTAAAATCGACATTGGTCGGGCGATAAGGCCGCGAGCCCGTCGCGATTAAAATATTTTTTGCATTGATTCTGTCGACGACGCCGTAAGGCAACTGCACCTCAATAATATTGGGTGCAGCAAATTGCGCGGTGCCTGAATGGACATATATACGATTGCGCATAAAGTAGGATTTGTGCATCGCCACTTTGCGCGGGATGATTTTTTTTGCAGAGGCCAAAATAGTCGGATAGGAAATCGGCGGCAGCGATGCCATTTGCAACACTTCTGGCTGCTGGCGGTAATGGATAACCTGTTTAACAGCGTGACGGATGGATTTTGAAGGGATGGTACCGCGATGGGTGCAATTGCCACCTAAGCTGCCCGTGTCATCCACTACCCCTACTTTCAAGCCTCCTTTAGTGGCCGCCATAGCGGCTGCCTCACCCGCCGGCCCAGCTCCGATCACCAAAAAATCATAGGTGTAATCCGCCATGCTCCCGTTTCCTCCCGGTTTTCTATTTTGTCATTAGGAACGTCGCACAAATGCCAGTCAGGGCGACCGGCACTAAAGGTAAAACGATGTTTTATTTTTCCGCCGCGTTATAGGCAAGCGGAGTGGACTCTGTCCTGGTCGCTTTGCTGTTTTTGGCATCGGTTTCGGTATCGCATTTATTTTTGTCGCCACCGCAGATTTCGCAGGCCTGTCCCATGCCCAATGAAGCGATACCGCCGCATGAACCTTTGATCGGCTTGCCGCGAAAGATCACACCCACTGCCATACCGGCAACCACGAGCAACAAAATAAAAAACGTTAAAAATATCGTTGTCATAACCACCTCACTCTAAATTTCTACCCATCTGACCCGCCTCGTTACAAGGCTCGCTGATGGTACTTATGCAATAGTGCTATCGAATGCAATAGCGCTACCAAAAGTTTAGACAATC
>JBQGED010000067.1:0-6703 GCA_052039425.1 Sphingobacterium griseoflavum
GTTTGTGCGCGAAGAGCGCTATCAGGTGTTGGATGACAACCTGGATCCTCTCAAGGCATTTATCAGCAGTAATATCCGCGCCTAATGCCGGCCTGCGGTTTTTCCGCGGGCGTCATCGCTCTTATCTGGTGCGGCCGACAATAAGGCCGCACCAAGCTAACCTTTCTCAGTCTCCCCAAATCTCAATTTGACGTCTTTTTCCTCCGTCTGGTGCATGGAATATTAATTGCTCAGCCGCCTTTCTGATGGCGCAGCAAAGATAGAGGCACGATATGGGTGAGCTGACCTCCCATGTCCCAATCCAAATTATTCCAATTATTCTGGTAGTGGTGGCCGTGGTGATTACGGTAGTGCGCCATCAGGCGGCGCGCCAACAGCAGGCGCAAGGTGTTATTTGGCTGCAGGCGACGCGTCTGTTGATTACCCATATTCAACGGCATCGCGGCCTCTCATCTGGGGTGCTCAGTGGCGACCGGTCCCTGCAGGGGAAGATGGAGGAGGTACGCTTGCAGGTCAGTCGTGACTTTGAGCAGATCAGCGGCGTAGGTGAATGGATCAAACAGCATGAGGGTTGGCAAACCATCACGCAGCATTGGGCGCGGCTGGCAGGCAATATTGCCCACCTCTCGGTCGCCGGTAACATGGATCAGCACAACCGCCTGATCAAAAATGTCCTGGCATTTGTCGACGATATAGCGGTTCAGCATCACCTGGATACCGGTCCCTATACGAAAACCAATATATGGCGCGATCTGCTGACGCTGGCTGAATATATCGGTCAGATCCGCGCGTTGGGCACAGTGATCGCAAGCAACTCAGGCGAGTGGGACGATCCGCTGCTGACGCGCAGCCGTTTGGATATTCAGGGGCTCGGGCAGGATTTAATTGCCGCGCTCGAAGCTCCGCGTTGCCGCGCGGGTCTGGATGGTGACAATCTGCAGCGCATTCTCGATTTTTTGTCCTATGTCGATCAGCAATTACTGCGCGACGGCCCCTTGATTCCAGCGGCGGAGTTTTACGGTGTGGCAACCGCGGTTCTGGATCGTCTATACGAGCGCTTTGACGAAGAGCTGGCGCGGGTCAACCGGCGCTTGGTACGCTGATTTATCGGCGCTGTCGGATCGGGTTAAACTGCCGCAGTTTTTCCATCCGGCCCGGTTATGCGCAAATTGATCAAACGCCGCGAAGTCATCGTGGACACCGCTTTATTCCCCAACACCCCACAGGTTCTGGTCCGCCTCTACGCCGCCCGTGGAGTGAGTTGTGAAGATCAACTGCAATACGAACTGAAACGCCTTCTACAACCCTGCCTTAAAGGTCTCGACGCGGCGTTGGACCTGTTGGTAACAGCGCTGCAGCAGAACCAGAAAATTCTGGTGGTGGGTGACTTTGATGCCGATGGCGCCACCAGCACTGCGCTTGCCTTGCGCTGCCTCAAGGCATTCGGCCATTTCAATGTCGAATTCCTGGTGCCTAACCGATTTGAATATGGCTATGGACTGACCCCTGAAATCGTCGACGTCGCCGCACAACGAGCGCCGGATTTAATCATCACAGTGGATAACGGTATCGCCAGCGTGCAGGGTGTGGCGCGAGCGCATGAACTGGGTATTCGCGTGCTGGTTACCGATCATCACCTGCCGGGCGCGGTATTGCCGGACGCCGACGCCATCGTCAACCCTAACCAAGAGGGCTGCGAATTTCTCAGCAAATCGGCGGCCGGTGTGGGAGTGGTATTTTATGTGATGACGGCGCTGCGCACGCGCTTGCGCGGGCTGGGGTGGTTCAACGAGCAGCGGCGCGAACCCAATCTTGCGGCCTTTCTCGATCTGGTGGCGCTGGGCACGGTGGCGGATGTGGTGCCTCTGGATTTCAACAATCGCGTCTTGATTGCCCAGGGGCTACAGCGAATGCGCGCCGGCCACGCCTGTCATGGCATTAAAGCCATTCTGTCGGTGGCCGGGCGCGACTGGCAAAAGCTCTCTGCCACCGATCTGGGTTTTGTCGTAGGGCCGCGCCTAAATGCCGCGGGTCGACTGGACGATATGAGCCTGGGCATCCGCTGCTTGTTGGCGGGCAGCGAAGGAGAAGCTCAGGTACTGGCGCAGGAATTGGATCTCCTCAACCGCGACCGTCGGGCCATCGAGGCCGCTATGCAAAAAGAGGCCGCCGCCAGCCTGGAGGATATGCTGGTGTCCATGTGTGGTGAGCTGCCCTGCGGCTTATGCCTTTATCGCGAGGATTGGCACCAGGGGGTGATCGGCATCCTCGCCTCGCGCATAAAAGACCGCTGGCACAGGCCGGTTATCGTTTTTGCCGATGACGATCAAGGCGGCCTCAAGGGCTCCGGCCGCAGCGTTTCCGGGTTGCACTTGCGCGATATTCTCGACGAAGTTGCTACCAGTCGGCCCGGCTTGCTGCATAAATTTGGCGGCCACGCCATGGCGGCGGGTTTGAGCCTGGCGCGGGACAAGCTGGATGAATTCTCCAAAGCGTTTGCCGAGGTGGTGGCGCGCCATCTGGGTGACAGAGGGCTCGATCCGGTGATTGAAAGTGACGGCGAGCTGACTCCGCAGGATTTCTCCCTTTCTCTAGCGCAACAACTGGAAGCCGGCGGGCCTTGGGGACAGGCGTTTCCCGAGCCTGTTTTTGATGGTGAATTCCATATCGTGAATCAGAAGCTGGTCGGCGAGAAACATCTGAAACTGGTGCTCTCCCCGGTAGGGCATGAGAACACCCTGGTGGACGCCATTGCCTTTAACGTTGATGTGACGATATGGCCGAATCCGCACTGCCGTAAGGTGCTGGCGGCTTATAAATTGTCGATTAATGAATTTCGCGGCAGTCGCGACATTCAGCTGATGGTGGACTATCTTGAGCCCTGTCAGCCCTGAGTTGCACCGACCCCGAGCTGCGCCAATATGTGACTGTGTTGAGATTGGATTTCCAGGCATTGGTCATAAATGGCCAGTCGAGTGCGCATGCAGTCATCCAGAATAGAGCGCAAACGCTGTTGCTCCTGCGGACTTCTGCCGGGTTCATTAATCAGCTCCTGCAAATTCATGCAGACTCGCGCCAAAGCTTGTTCACTATTTTGCTCCAACTCCTCCACCGCGTATTCCAGCTTGTAACCGTGCAATTGCACGCTGTTGAGATTAGGCGTGCGCTTTGTCGCGCTTGGAGTGGGTGCCTTGGTATGGGTGACTTTGGCCAGCGCCACCATTTTTTGGTGAGCAGCGCCGAACAACGTGGAAATAATCTGCACTAGAGGCTGGTACTGCTCGTGCCGCGCAAGCGGCATATTTTGAATCAGCGCTCCCAGCTTTTCCGAGCCCCATAAATAGCGCGCGGAATATTCTGAAGGATAGGGGCGGGTGGCCTGCTGCAACAAAATCGCTTCCAGGTCCGTCAATGGGCCGATAGATGAATAGGTCTCGCCGGTCTGGTGAAGGTAGAGCGCACCTTTGAGACCGAGTTTATCCAGGGTATTTAAAGCCAGCTGGCCCAGTTCCGACAGGCTGCCACTGAAAGCGATCAGCTCGACCAGAAAATCGTGCAACGTCTGAATATTTTGGCCTAGGGCGAGGGCGTCATTGGACGCCGAGGATTGCTGGTCGAGCAGCAGCGCGCGCTCCAGATTGCGGTGCAGTTTTTGACGCAGTTGTTCGACGTTGATCGGTTTGCTGATGTAATCGTCACCGCCGGCCTGAAAGCCGCGCGCTTGGTCCTCGTGGCTGTCGAGCGCGGATACAAACAAAATCGGTGTGGAGGCAAACAGAGGTTCAGCGCGAATCATTCTGCAGAGGCGCAGACCGTCGAGGGTCGGCATATCGACGTCGAGGAGAATGGCATCCGGTTTGAAACTCACCAACGCTTCAATGCCGCTGCTGCCAGACATGGCGGTTTTGACTTCATACTCGCCGGATAAAATGCGCGCAACCAATTTCTGATTGGCATCGTTGTCGTCGATCGACAATATCTTGGGGCGGTTCTCCATGTGTATCTCTCTAAATGCCTGCATCAGGCGCGGAAGGCAAGGCGCGCGGGCGGGGAGCAGCCGCCAACGTCGGGAAATTCAGTCGCAATAGACAACAAACGCAATAGACAACAAAAATGGGCGCCAATTCGATCGCTCAATCCGCCGTGCAACAAAATGGAATGGGAAGTTATTATCGGTCGGCGCAGCCCAGCAAATGTACTGGGCAAAATCCCCGCAATGAAGGAGTTCCGCTGTGTGATAGCCAGGAAGAAGCGCTTCTTTCCATGTGGCCGCGGGGGAAATGGCGCTAGTGTAACGGTTTTATCAGACGTCAGACAATCTCTCGTTACGGCGCGGATTTTCCTGCATACAGCCACTTGATGTACAATCCCGCCTCTTTTTTTCTGCTCGAGAAAGCTCCATGGAAATCAATCCGCTGTTGAATGCTCTGTCCGATATGAAAAAGCGTACCGATGTCCTTCGGGGGTATCTTTGACTACGACGTCAAGAAAGAACGATTGACGGAAGTCGAAGCGGAATTGAGCGAGCCGGGGGTTTGGAATGAACCGGAGCGTGCGCAGGCGCTAGGTCGCGAGCGCGCCTCGCTGGAGCAGGTGGTTAAAACCATCGATAATCTCGATCAGGGTTTGGCGGATTGTCGCGAGCTGATCGATCTATCGGTCGAAGAAAACGACGAGGCCAGTCTCGCCGACGTGGAAAAAGAAATCCACGGTCTCGAGGCCCAATTGGCGGCGTTGGAATTTCGTCGTATGTTTTCCGGCGAAACCGATCCCAACAATGCGTATCTTGATATCCAAGCCGGTTCAGGTGGTACGGAGGCGCAGGATTGGGCAGAGATGTTGTTGCGGATGTACTTGCGCTGGGGCGACGACAAGGGTTTTAAAACCACACTGGAAGAAGCGTCGGCCGGTGAAGTTGCGGGCATTAAAAGCGCCACGATTCATTTTGAGGGGGAGTACGCGTTTGGTTGGTTGCGAACAGAAACCGGTGTTCACCGTTTAGTGCGCAAATCCCCGTTCGACTCGGGTAATCGCCGCCACACCTCTTTTTCATCTGTGTTTGTTTCACCCGAAATCGACGACAACATTGAAATCAATATCAATCCGGCGGATTTACGTACCGATACTTATCGCGCCAGTGGTGCCGGTGGTCAGCACGTTAACAAAACTGATTCGGCCATCCGGATTACCCATGTGCCAACCGGCATTGTGGTGCAGTGTCAGAGCGAACGTTCGCAACACGCCAACCGCGATAAAGCCATGAAAATGTTGCGCGCGAAAATGTATGAGCAGGAAATGCTCAAACGCAACGCCGAAAAACAGGCTATGGAAGACAGCAAAGCGGATATCGGTTGGGGCAGCCAGATCCGTTCCTATGTGCTCGACGATTCCCGGATCAAGGATTTGCGCACCGGAGTGCAAACCAGCAATTGCCAGGCAGTGCTGGATGGCGATCTCGACATGTTCATCGAAGCCAGTTTAAAAGCCGGCCTTTAATCACTTTTTTATTGATATCAGAATCCCATGACCGAACAAGCTCTTGACGAGAACAAACTGATTGCTGAGCGCCGCGCCAAGCTTGCACAACTGCGCACGGAAGGAAATCCCTTTCCCAATAATTTTCGCCCCGAGCATAAAGCGGAGTCCTTGCAGCAGGAATTCGGCGCAGCGGCTAAAGAAGAGCTCGAAACACTCGCCAAGTCCGTTAGTGTGGCCGGGCGTATTGTGCGCAATCGCGGCGCATTTATGGTGCTGCAGGACGGCTCCGGTCAAATTCAGTTGTACGTCACCAAAGAGGCTCGCGAATTCGCCAAGATTTTGGATTTGGGCGATATCGTCGGCGTAGCGGGTGTGCTGCATAAATCCGGCAAAGGCGATCTCTATGTGAATATGGAGCGCTATCAATTGTTGACCAAAGCGTTGCGTCCATTGCCGGACAAATTTCACGGCTTGGCCGATCAGGAAATTCGCTATCGTCAGCGTTACGTCGATCTGATCGCCAACCCGGAAGTACGCAATACCTTTGTGGTGCGCTCCAGGGTCGTGCAATTTATTCGGCAGTATTTGAATGGTCGTGATTTCCTCGAAGTAGAGACGCCGATGTTGCAAACCATTCCCGGTGGTGCAACGGCGCGTCCTTTTATCACTCATCACAATGCGCTTTCCATGGATATGTATTTGCGCATTGCGCCGGAGTTGTATCTCAAGCGTTTAGTTGTCGGTGGCTTCGAGCGCGTATACGAAATCAACCGCAATTTCCGCAACGAAGGTTTGAGTACCCGCCACAATCCCGAATTCACCATGTTGGAGTTTTATCAGGCGTATGCGGATTACCACGATCTGATGGATTTGACCGAAGACATGCTGCGCCAATTGACCGCGCAGGTGCTCGGCACCAGTCAGATCGTGAACACCAAAGCGGACGACACTACGGTCACATATGATTTTGCCGCGTCTTTTACGCGCCTCAGTGTGTTCGATTCGATACTGAAATTTAATCCAGATTTGCAGGCGAAGGATTTGGATAATCTGGAAAGCGCACGCGCGGTAGCGGATCGCCTCAGCATTCCGCTGAAAGATTCCTGGGGCTTGGGTAAAGTACAGATCGAGATTTTCGAAAAAACCGTCGAGCACCGCCTCGATCAGCCGACATTTATTACGGAATATCCGACCGAAGTTTCCCCACTCGCGCGGCGCAATGATC
>JBQGED010000068.1:0-6878 GCA_052039425.1 Sphingobacterium griseoflavum
CGCGCAAATTAATGGACTGGCAAGGCATAAAATTGCGCCGCGGCGACTGGGTGGACTATGTGATTACCCGCAACGGCCCCGAACCCGCACAACACCGGCAATCGCCGCTGGATTATCAACACTACGTGGACAAACAATTAACGCCAGTGGCGGACACCATTTTGCATTTTGTTGAAGAATCCCTCGCCAGCTTGGTGGAAATGCAATTACCGCTGTTTTAAATCAGAAAGCAAATTTATATAACGAGAGTTTCTACCGGGTCAGGGTAAGGCCAGCTATACAAGAGCAACAGGCGCCGCCAATGAGATCCCGTCAGCGGTTTTACAAATTCTCACAGCTGGTCGTTGTGCGGTGCGGCGAGACTGGAGTAGTTTCGTTTCCAGCCAATGCACAATGAAGGAACATCCATGAGCACCCTTAAAATCGCCGCTGGCGGCCTGCTGGCGCTGCTGTTGACTGCATGTAATGACCAGGAAAATCCACCACCGTCGGAAAATTATCTGATGGTTAACGAGATAGTGTCATCGAACGACGGCGTTGCCATCGACGAAACCGGCCAGCCGGAAGATTGGATCGAACTCACCAATACCGGCACTACCGCAATCAATCTGCGTGATTACGCCATTGCGGACAGCGGCAGCCCGTTTATTCCCCTGCCCGATATCACTCTGGCGCCCGGCGCTTTTATTCAACTTTGGGCGGACGACGATCCGAGTCGCGGCCCCCTGCATCTGCCATTTAAATTAAGTGCATCAGGCGACAAGGTTATATTGCGCGACGCCAGCGGCGAGATAGTGCAGAACATAGATGTGCCCGCCTTGGAGACCAACCAGTCCTATAGCCGTTTTCCTTCCGGCAGTGGCACATTTGCACGCTGCCGCTACGCCACGCCAGGAAAAACCAACGGCACCCAATGCGGCCCGAACACCATCCCACCACTGGATGATGATGTTACTTTTGCGGAATTTCCTGTTGAGCGGTGGCCAGGACTGACGCCTACATCTTTGGGCATCAATGAAGTGGCGATTCTGCCGGCGCGTTTTGTCGAGGTGAAAAATTTTTCCAACACCACATTAAACACCGCAGATTATCGTTTGGTGTTGGCAGCCTATCCACCCACTGCGGGATTGCCGGGTTTTGATTCCAGCAATGCGATTGATCTGCCCACCCTCTCTTTGGCTCCCGGTGACGTTTTTGCGATCGATATTACCGAGGCGCAAGTTGCGGCCATTAATCAGCAGGCATTTAATGAAGGCGTCGCAGTTTTATTTGCGCGGCAAACACAAAAACCAGTGGATACAGTGCCGTTTATGCATTGGCCGGAAAATCGCAGTCTGACTCGCGCCAATCGCTATCCTTTCCGTCTACGTTTTTGCGATAACGACACACCCAATCTCGATGATGAATGTATCGCCACACCAGAGCGGACAATCGGCAACCGCACTCGCGGGCTTTATACCCCGGCGGATTTTCCGCGCCTCGCCTCAGGCGGTGGGCAGAGCAATGAACAGTCGGTTAAATTCGTGATCGATTTGCACAATCAAAATGCCGTGCATTTACTCGGCGCGCGCGAGTGGCCATTGCATTACACCTTTGTCCGCCAGATTATCGATATGGACCCGGCACTCGACCGCTGCGACAACGACGAAAATGAACTGTTTTATCAGGGTTGGCTCCAGTTTTCCGTAGTGAATTACAACAGCAGCATCACCCGCCGTTATCATCTCGGCACACTGACTCTGCATCCCAATGCCGATCTGCGCAATGTGGAGTTCACCTTCGGTGACGCCATCACCGCAACGCAAATGCGCGATGCGTTTTATACCGTCACCGCTTTTACAGAACAGCCAATCCAGTGGTCCCTGCGTCCGCAGGATGCACAGCAGGTTGCGCGTGCGCGCACCATTGAAGGCACCCTGCCGATCGTCGGCCCCAAAGCGCCCTACGCCAATATCGTATTTCAAGGGCTGGCTCCCGGCGTTGCCTACGGCACGCTGACGTATGTGCGTACCGAGGAATTGGAAGACGCTCTGCTGGGCAATCGTGTCATTGTGATCACCGACGATGTGCCCAACGATATCGACTTTGTCGGCGGTCTGATTACCGAAGCTTTCCAGACGCCGCTCGCCCACGTCAATATTCTCAGCCAAAGTCGCAACACGCCGAACATGGCATTGCCCGGTGCGAGTGAATTGCCGGAAATAAAAGAATTATTGGGTAAATTAGTGCGTTTGGAGGTCAATGAAGGCGGCTATCAATTGCGCGCAGCAACTCTGGAGGAAGCGCAGGAATTTTGGCAATCGCAACACAATGGCGGCGATATTTTAATACCGCGCCTGGATCGCCAAACCACGCAATTAATGGATCTGCAAAACGCTAGCATGGACGATTTACCCATTATCGGCGCTAAAGCAGCGCAGTTGGCGGAGTTATTTAAGGTCGAGCAATCAAATTCCGCCTGCACCGAAGGCGCGGCATTTACAGTACCGGAAAAAGCCTTCGCCATTCCCATGGCGCATTATCTGGCGCATATGCAAAACAGCGGTGCGCAGGATTATGTGGATACGCTGCTTGCCGACGACATGTTTTTTACCGATCTGGAATACCGCAAACTCGCGCTGCAGACTCTGCGCCAAATGATTTTGCAGCATCCCGTCGACAGCGTGTTACTCAGCGAGGTTACCCAGTGGGTCAGCGAGCGTTTTGGCAATAAATCCGTGCGCTTCCGCAGCAGCAGCAACACCGAAGACCTGGAACAATTTAATGGTGCCGGGCTTTATGAATCCATCAGTGCCGAGCTGGATGACAAAGACAAACCGGTGGATCGCGCCATACGCACCGTGTGGGCGAGCTTGTGGAATTTGCGCGCGGTGGAGGAGCGCATCAATTCCAATGTGGATCAACGTGAAGTTGCCATGGCCATTATGGTTCACTACGCCTTTCCGAATGAGCGCGCCAACGGCGTTGCGGTGGCTCGCAATATTCTAGATCCGATCCGCACCGATCAATATTATTTCAATAGCCAGGCAGGTGAGGCGAGCGTAACGAATCCTGCGCCCGGCGTGGTCACTGAACAATTAATTTATCAATGGCCTCCGCGCACACCAACGCTGACGTATCACAGCTACAGCAGTTTGGTGGACAATCGCGTCATCACTTCAAGTGAAGTGCGTGCGCTCGCCTGCTCCATGGATGCCATTCAAACTCACTTCCGCAATCTGCTGGACCCGCAAAAACAAAACCGCTGGTTCACCATGGAAAGTGAATTCAAATTCCACGGGGCGGAGCGCCAATTGATTATTAAGCAGGCGCGCCCCTATAAAATGCCCCACCTGGATATTCCCAACGACTGCCGAGAAATTTGAAGACCACACGCGGGACTAAATGTCCCGTGTTAATCTCTTTTTCTTTCATCATCTACAGTTCACTCGGTTGCGCCAAGCCAGACAGACGCGATAACAGCGGCATCAACCGCGACACCGGTGGCGATTTGAGCGGCGATGGCGGTGTAGTGTGTAGCTGTGCATTAAAAAACGGCTTATTTCCTGAATAAAATCCATATCAGGATTTTTGTGAAAAAAGTCTTAGTCAGAGTTGCCGCTCTGCGGACGACGACGTTTTTGTGAAGTTACAAACGTTCCTGACGCAACAAATTCACCAGGTACCAGTGTCTGCTGCTAGTGAATCAATCCGGCCTCTTGCTCCTGCCACCTTACCAAGCGAACCATTAATCAAGCTTCACCCCGGCCATCGGGCAAACTCGGGGACTGCCTTGCCTCGTTCTGTCACAAAAATGTAATATCCCCTCAATGTGACCTATAGTTTTCATATAGAAAATCATTACCCACGCGGATATAGCGCTTTTATCCCTTCGATAACTCAAGACATCGTGCAACCAAATAACCGCGATATTGGACCCTACATCATGCCGATTCTTGCAGACCAAGCTCATACCACCGCTGATTTTCCCGGCGATAATTTTGATCTTGAAGCCCTCCACCATGTTCTCCGTCCTGTTTTACAACAGGCCTTGCCCGCTGATCCGGGGGTAAGTCTCAGCTACCTATGTGGGCGTAAACCCGTCGCGGACGACACCACCAAACTTCTGGTACGCAATCACGCTGGTCAGCCCGTCGCCGTGATATTGGTCGCGTCAAAAGTCGAGCCCGATCTGGTGCAGAAAGGTATGGACAACGCCCGTGTGATCAAGCAGATGCTCGGCCCACAACTGGGACAGGTTATCTTGGATCCCAAGGCCACAGGCTGGCTGCATGGCCGCTCTTATACGGTATTGCCATATTGCAAACCCTTGGAGAGTGGCCCGATTATTCGCCGTTGGCACAACTTTACCCTACGTCCACTGGCGATCGAATGGCTCACTCAGGCTACTCAGGCCACAGCCCGGGAGCCAACCGCTGAAGAATTACAAAAGAATTTTCTCGATCCCCTGGACAAGCTCGCCGCTATGGATGGGATGGCCGAGGAAATCAGAGAAGCGGCCAAAATCACCATCAAACGCATCGAATCTTCCGCATGGAAACCACGGCATGTGCTGATGCACAGCGACCTTTGGCGGGGCAATATTCTTTTTTCTGACCCCGAAAATCGCGGTGTGGAGCGGTTTGCACGCTTGGTTATTATCGATTGGCCGGGAGCGAAAACCGACGGGTATGGACTTTATGATCTGGTGCGCCTGAGCCTGTCGATGAACTTGCCGAAGATTTTTCTCAGCGTTCATATAAGAAATCACTGCGAAATTCTGCAATGTCAGCCGGTGGACGCACGTAGCCATTTGCTCGCTGCTTTGGCCTACCTGGGGCAGAATCTGAATCATTTTCCAATGGAAAATTACTGCAACTTGGCGCTGACTTGCTTCCGGTTTTTAAACCCTTATCTGCCGAAAGAATAATTCTCGACATCCGTTTCAAGAAGCCGGCCACAGCCTAGCCAGCATCTCGGTTTTAAACTTTTATTATCTTTTACTTCCTTTTTCCTCGCGCAACAGCCAGCGCTGCACATACCCGCTCCGCCCCATCCAAAATTCTCACCGTATGCCGCTGAATAATGTCCGGTGGGACGAAGTAGAGATCTGCGTTTTTCACGGCATTGAGGCCCGAGTATTTTTTCCAGTCGTCGAGCCACTCCGGCTTTTCCTCGCCCATGCCGCTGGCGAGGATGAGGTCTGGGTTGCGGGTGATGACGGATTCGATGCTGATAATCGGCGCTATAGAGGCGGCGTCGCCGAAGGCGTTGGTGCCGCCGCAGAGCTGAATGATGTCGCTGATGATGTGGTCGTTATTAAGGGTTTGCAGCGGCTGATTCCACACTTGGTAGAGCACACTGAGCGGCTGCCGGGCGCTGTGGTTCTGTCGCAATTTTTGCAGACGCGCACTGAATTCCGCCGCCGCTTTTTCCCCTTGTTCCGGCGCACCGGCGAGCACACCGAAATCGCGGAGAGAGCGGGGAATATCGTCGAGGGTTTGCGGATCGTTGGCGTAGACGGTAAGGCCGAGTTCGAGAAATTTTGGCAGGACTTTTCCGCCCAGCCCCGAATTCCACATCACCACCAAATCCGGCTTAAGGGCAACTATGGCTTCGAGACTGTAGGCGCTAATGGCGCCAACCCGGGGGATTTTTTTCGCCGCCTCGGGATAGTCGCAATAGTCCACCGCACCCACCAGCCACTCGCCCGCCCCAGCGGAGTAGAGGTTTTCGACTATGTGCGGTGCCAACGCGACTATGCGCCGGGCGGGTTTCTCCAGCACGACTTTGCGGCCGAGATCGTCGGTGACGACAATTTCCGCCCGTGCGGAAACCGCTGTAAAAATCAGCGCCATCAACAAAAAAGCGAGCGGATGCTTCACCAGGTCAGCACCACCATAAACAACACCAGCACTTCCGCCACTTCAATCAGCGCACCCACAGCGTCGCCGCTGTAGCCGCCCAACAATTTTTGCCAGCGCTGCTGCCAGTGCACCAGCCACAGGGCGAGCAGCACGATCAATGCCGTGCCAGCCAGGCGGCCCATCATCCACATAATGGCGAGCAGGCCGACTAGAGCGAGGCCGATCACCACCGGCTGATAGGGACGCAGATCGATCTGGCTCGCCATGCCCTCCGCACGGGCGGCGGACGTGGTCATCATAAAAATCAGCGCCAGCAAGCGCGCCACCACAGGGGCGGCGAGCAGAGCCCAATAAGTGGCGCCGACTTCCAACACCGTGCGCAACAGCGCGAGTTTGAGCAACAGCAGGATCACCAACGCGCATACGCCGAGGGTGCCCAGATGGGGATCTTTGAGCACTGCCTGGGCGCGGGTGGGATCTTTGTGTGCCGCACCCAAAGCGTCCATGGAGTCGGCCAAACCGTCCAGATGAAGGGCACCGGTCAACCACACCCATAGGCCCACCAGCAGCGTGGCCTGCACAGTGACGCCGATTTTGTCCGGCATAAGCAGATAGAGCGCCACCATCAGGCCGCCGATAATGGCGCCGACAACGGGATAAAACAGCGCGGCGCGACTTTGCAACTCCGGGGTGAGATCCGCGGGGCGCCAGCGTTCCGGCAAGGTCAGGCGGGTGAGCAGGGAAAACGCCACCACCATTGCGTGCCAGTTGTACATAATCACTCTCCTTCACCCATCCAGTTATGCCCGAGCAGCTTGATCTGCTCGCCCGTCTCCTGGTGATACACAACCACCGTCGACAGGGCCGCATAGGGTACGTGAATCCGCCCGGCACAGGACAGAGGCATAGCCAATAACTGGCTAAGTAAAACGCGGATCACCCCGCCGTGGGTGACCAGCAGCAGGCGCTCTCCGCGATGGCGTCGCACCAGCTCCTGAACACACGCCGTCACCCGTGCAGCCACTTGAGTCA
>JBQGED010000069.1:0-2548 GCA_052039425.1 Sphingobacterium griseoflavum
GATTACGAAAAAGCCCTGGTGAATTACAACCTGGGCTTGGCCTACAGCTCCCAGGAGGATTACAAAAATGCCGCGGCGGCATTCGCCAAAGCGCTCACCAAAGATGTATTGCCGAGGGCGAACCGCGAGCAATTGCGCTACAACCTTGGCCAGTTGTATATCGTCAACGGGCAGTTTGAAGAGGGGGTCAAAACGCTCAACACCTATATCGAAACCTCCTGTTCACCCGTGCCGGCGGAGGCGCATATTTTCCTCGCCAACGCACTGACGGAGAGCAAGCGTTATCAGGAGGCGCTGCCGCAAATTGATCTTGCGATTTCCAAAGCCAAAGAAGTGAAAGAGCAGTGGCTACAAATGAAACTCGCGATCAGTTATGAACTGAAAGATTACAAAGGCTGCGCCGATGCGCTGGTGCAATTGATCGCAAAAGTGCCGGGCAAAGCGGAATACTGGCGGCAGTTGTCCAGCGTGATGTACGAAATGAAAAGCGAGACCGAGTCCCTCGCGGTGCTCGCCCTGGCGGAGACTCAAGGTTTTCTGCAAAAGCCCGCGGAAGTCAAAAATCTCTACAGCATGTATATGATGTTGGAGTCGCCCTATAAAGCGGGATCCCTGATGGAGGAGGCGATGAAAAACAATACGATCCCGATGGATGAAAACAATCTCAGCTCTTTATCCGATGCGTGGATCAATGCGCGGGAGGCCAACAAGGCGGAAGCCACTTTGAAGCAACTCGCATCCATGTCGGAAAAAGGCGATTACTACTACAAGCTCGGCGCCATGTATGGCGACAACGAGCGTTGGCAGGAATCCCGCGACATGTTGATCAAAGCGCTGGATAAAGGCGGCTTGAATAAACCGGGCGAAGTGTGGATGCGGCTCGCTGTGGCACATTACGGACTCAAGGATAATCAGGCAGCTATTGCGGCCCTGAAAAAAGCCATCACCTATGATGAATCGCGCAAACAGGCGGACGATTGGCTGCGCGCTCTGAGCAGCATCGCTTCTGCGGAATAAATCTCACCGTTTTTTATGCCACCCCCGGGTAAGCCAATTCTGGTGATCCCGGGTTTTTTTACCCGTCTTACCGTTAGTCTTGACGCGATACCGCGTCGTCGTTAGCGTGTGTGGCCTTTAACGCGTGGAATTGGTCATATGCAGCACAGCTATTTGTCATCTTCTTCCTATATCGATTGGCAGCATCCACTGATCCGCGAAAAAGCGTTGGACTTGACTGCGGGACTGTTCCGTGTGGAAGACAAAGCCAAAGCCTGTTTTGAATTTGTGCGCGACGAAATCAAACACAGTTGGGATTATCAATTAAATCCCGTCACCTGCCGCGCGTCCGACGTGCTGATTCACGGTACCGGTTTTTGTTATGCCAAAAGCCATTTGCTCGCGGCTCTGTTGCGGGCGAATGCTATTCCCGCCGGGTTGTGTTATCAGCGTCTGACCATTACGGATGAACGGCCGCCGTTTTGTCTGCACGGATTAAATGCGGTATTACTGCCGGAGCACGGCTGGTATCGCATTGACGCGCGGGGAAATAAACCTGGGATTGTCGCTGAATTTTGTCCGCCTGAGGAAAAGCTCGCGTTTCATCATGTGGTGCAGGGCGAGGGAATGTTTCCACAGATCTGGGCGGAACCTATGGAGTTGGTGGTAAAAGCGATGGAAGCAGCAAAAACATTCTCGGAACTTGCCGAAAATCTTCCTGATCAGCCGCTGCCGAATGGCTAGCCCCCTCGTCACGCGGACGAGGGAGTTTATTTTTAGTTAGCCAAATCCTGCACGATTGCCTGCACAATCACGCAGTGATTAATCAAATCCTGCTGAGTACGCCCTTCACTGATGTAATTCAACCCGTATGGCCAAAAGTGCGTGCCGTCGGATTTGATCTGCAAACTCGGATCGCCCGATATTTCCCGCGCTTTTGCCGTTGTTATAGATCCAGTGAAAACGCCGTTTTGAATCAGCGATTTGAATTTCGCAAAACCCACGCCGAAGGTGTGCCCAATCTCGTGCATGGCGGTAACGTGGTGCATGGACGCGCGCGAACCAAAGCGGATAGCGCCGTTGGTGCTGCCGTCTGCTGTGGCCACACCAGGGTTGTAACTGACGTTCAGATGGCGACTGAGATTGGTGTAGCAGTTGTAATTTTTCACGGCGGTATCCATGGCCGCGGTGATCAAACCATATGCCTCCTGTTGATCCGCCGTTGGATTGGTTTCGCGGCTGAGGGTGTAGGTGACATTGCCGCGTGCCGGACAACCGTTCTCTGGCGGTGGCGCCGTATAGGTTTTGGTCAGGCGAATATTGTCGATTTGGACGGTGACGTTCTGCTCCTGATTAAACCAATCCGGCTGAATCACAAAAACATGATTCACTTTGCCCAGATTAAGCCCGGAGGCGACCAGCTCGCGCAGGGTATAAGTGTGGGTCTGCCAGTCGAAGGAAGTGTGGCCATCGCGAATCGGCAGTTCCGCACTTACGCAGGGGTGCACACATTCCATTTTGAAAATAAACGGCGCCGCGCTGCTCGGTTGCT
>JBQGED010000070.1:0-2145 GCA_052039425.1 Sphingobacterium griseoflavum
CGCTTGGGGTATAGTCGGCGCCATTGCCTGGCGGGTGCAGAGGCTTCGACGCTCTTGGAGCGTTGTAAGTGGCCGTTGAAGGAGGGCTTAGCGGAAAGGGAAAACTTATTGCCTTTGTGCCGGTCCAGAGAAAGTCTTCAACCTAACCATGACAGGACAACGATGCGCGCCCAGAGCTTAAGACTTCGACCCACCCTGTATTCCCTGCTGGCCACCCTAGCGGCCGCAATTCTCTCCCTCGCTGTTCATGCTGCGGATGCGGAAAAACCGGCTGATGCCGGCGCGCAGAAGATCATTAAATCCCACGCCATCTCCATGCACGGCGACATCAAATATCCAGCGGATTTTAAGCATTTTGAATACGTGAATCCTAAAGCGCCCAAGGGTGGGACGCTGCGGGATTACTCCCTCGGCACCTTCGATACGCTCAACCCGTTTATTGTCAAAGGCACGCCGGCAAGTGACTTGGGCTTGGTGTTCGAGACGTTGGCCACCTCTTCTGAGGACGAGCCATTTACGTACTACGGCCTAGTAGCCAATCTGATCGAATATCCAGAAGATCGGAGCTGGGTTATTTATCACATTAACCCTAAAGCGCGCTTTCATGACGGCAAAGCCATTAGCGCCGATGACGTGGTTTTCAGTTTCCAAACATTGATTGCAAAAGGCACGCCCTTATTTGCACAGTACTACGCGGATGTCACCAAGGTGGAGGCTTTGGATAAACAGCGCGTGAAATTCCATTTCAAAAATGCGGAAAATCGAGAGCTGGTATTAATCGTGGGCCAGCTGCCGGTGCTGCCGGCACATTTTTGGAAAGACAAGGAATTTGATAAAACCACCCTGGAAAAACCCCTTGGCAGCGGTCCTTACCGTGTTGCCAGTTTAGACCCAGGCCGCTCGATTACCTATGAGCGGGTCAAGGATCATTGGTCTAAAGATCTTCCCGTAAATGTGGGCCTTTACAATTTTGATCGGATTCAGATCGATTATTACCGCGACGACACAGTGGCGGTGGAGGCACTTAAAGCAGGTCAATACGACTTTCGCCGAGAGCGCATAGCACGCGTCTGGGCAACGGGCTACGACACCCCCGCAGTTAAGCGCGGCGATCTGGTGAAAAAGGAAATCAAAGATTACAGCCCGCGCGGTATGCAGGGTTTTATTCTCAATTTACGCCGCAGTCCTTTCGACGATATTAAATTTCGTCAGGCTTTAAACTACGCATTTGATTTCGAGTGGTCCAACCGCAACCTTTTTCACGACAGTTATACCCGCACTGACAGTTTTTTCTTCAATTCGGATTTGGCGTCCAGTGGTTTGCCCGAAGGGCGGGAGCTGGAAATTCTGAAACAGTACAAAGGCAAGATTCCCGATTCCGTATTTACCGAGCCCTACGTCAATCCTAAAACCGATGGCAGCGGCAACAATCGGGATAATTTGCGTAAAGCGCAGCAATTGCTGAAGGAGGCGGGATTCACCCTAAAGAATGGCAAGCTGATCAATCCCAAAACCCAGAAGCCGGTAACGATCGAATATCTGGCTTTCGACTCTGCTTCAGAACGTATCGTCAACCCTTATATTCAGAACCTTAACCGTTTGGGTATCGATGGCACTTTTCGCATGGTGGATACTTCCCAGTTTATTAATCGTCTGCAAAGTTTTGACTTCGATATGACCACATACGTTTTATCGCAGTCGCAGTCACCCGGAAATGAGCAGCGGGAGTTTTGGTCGTCGAGCGCGGCCGATACGCAAGGTTCGCGCAATTTCTCCGGTATCAAAAATCCGGTTGTGGATGAGTTGATCGAGTATTTGATTCTGGCGCCGAATCGCGAGGAACTGGTTGCCCGTACCCGAGCGCTGGATCGCGTGCTGTTGCACAACCATTATGTGGTGCCGCAATACGCCATCCTGTCTCATCGGTTGGTGTACTGGAATAAGTTTGGGCAACCGGACGTAGCGCCAAAATATGACCTCACCTTCTCCACCGGTCTTATGACTTGGTGGATTGACCCCGAAAAAGAACGCCGTTTGGCCAAACAACCTGCTGCGAAAACTAAAGCTGAATAAAAAGCCGTGGGCAGTTACGTTCTCCGCCGCTTGCTGTTGATGATCCCCACTTTGTTGGGGATTTTGGTGATC
>JBQGED010000071.1:0-10423 GCA_052039425.1 Sphingobacterium griseoflavum
GGAAGGTGCTGCAATTCCGGGCATTCGCCGCTGGCCACCGGAATATCTGCCGCAGATCTTCGATGATCAGAATATCGATCAGATTCTCAATATTTCACAGAGCGATGCAGAGCGTACCATGCGCGATCTGGCGCGTTTAGAGGGTATCTCCTGTGGCGTTTCATCTGGCGGTGCCGTGGCGGCGGCGCTAAAGCTGGATCAAACTTTGAATGGCGCGGTGATCGTCGCCATTGTGTGTGATCGTGGTGATCGTTATCTCAGCTCTGGAATTTTCAATGTGCAGCAGTGATGTATGTGATGGCTATAAGGTTTGATGGAACATGGTAAAGGTCAGAGAAGATCGGCCCATAACGGCTGACGGAAAATTCGACATAGACGCCTGGACCATTCGCCTTCTGAAGGTAGCCCAGCTGGATCCGCAGAGTGCCGCAGCGCCTCTGCGGGCAGCTGCTATGCGTGCAGAAGCTGTGGAGGAGGTGCCCGGTGATCGTCTGACCGGCTGGGGTGAGGGGTATTCTTCCTATTCCGCCGGATTGGAGATGGCCGAAATCCTCGCTGACCTGCACCTGGACTGTGACACTCTCGTGGCCGCGGTGCTGTACCGCAGCGTTCGCGAGAAGAAATTATCGCTGGATAAGGTTCAGGAAGAGTTTGGCATTGCGGTGGCGAAGCTGATCAGCGGGGTTGCCAGAATGGCCGCCATCAGCACCTTATCGAATCATTCCAGTGACGCGGTGATGGGGCTAGAGAGCAGCGAGCAGGCTGACAATGTCCGCAAAATGCTGGTTGCCATGGTCGATGACGTTCGCATCGCCTTGATAAAGCTGGCGGAGCGCACCTGCGCGATCCGCGCCGTTAAAAAAGCGCCTATTGAAAAACGCCAACGAGTCGCACGCGAAGTTTCCGATATTTATGCGCCTTTGGCTCATCGCTTGGGCATTGGGCATATCAAGTGGGAGTTGGAAGATCTTTCCTTCCGTTATCTCCATCCATACGATTACAAATACATCGCCAAACTGCTGGATGAAAAGCGTATAGATCGGCAAGTCTATATCGACAATGTCATTCAGATGCTTAAAGAAGCCTTGGCAAAAGAGGGTATTACTGCTCCGGAAATTAATGGTCGCGCCAAACATATTTACAGTATCTGGCGCAAAATGCGGCGGAAAAATATTAATTTTTCCGAGGTTTATGACATACGCGCTGTACGTATTCTGGTGGCGACGGAACAGGATTGTTATCGCGCCCTGGGTGTAGTGCATTCGCTGTGGCGAAATATTCCCAATGAATTCGACGATTACATTGCCAATCCCAAGGAAAATGGCTATCGCTCGCTTCATACGGCGGTAAAAGGTCCTGCCAACAAAGTGCTGGAAGTGCAAATCCGCACCAGAACCATGCACGAGGAAGCGGAGTACGGTGTCTGCGCTCACTGGCGCTACAAAAAAAGCGATCAAGAGAATGGATCCGCCGGTTATGAGCAGAAAATTGAATGGCTGCGCCAGGTTCTCGAATGGCACGAAGAGGTGGGTGGAAATCCGTGGGAAGACCATTTGCCTCGCGGCATTGAGCAGGATCGTATTTACGTTTTCACTCCAGATGGCCACGTGGTTGATCTGCCCGAAAGCGCAACTGCCGTTGATTTCGCCTTCCGTATTCACTCCGATATAGGTCTGCGTTGCAAAGGCGCAAAAGTTAACGGTCGGATAGTGCCTTTGAACCAGACGCTGAAGACTGCGGATCAGGTGGAAATTCTCACCTCCAATCGCGAATCGCCAAGCCGCGACTGGCTGATTCCGGCATTGGGTTATATCA
This sequence comes from Sphingobacterium griseoflavum, assembly GCA_052039425.1. GTDB lineage: Bacteria > Pseudomonadota > Gammaproteobacteria > Pseudomonadales > Cellvibrionaceae > UBA5868. Next base: position 1,816 of record JBQGED010000071.1, read on the forward strand.
CTACATCCAAGGCCCGCAGTCGATTGCAAGCTTGGTTCAAGCAACAGGATCGCGATCAGAATGTCGCTGACGGTCGCGCATTGCTGGATCGCGAATTTCTGCGCTTGGCGGTGGAAGACATTGATTATCTGCAGTTGGCGCAAAAACTGAATTTGCGTTCTCTCGACGACCTTTATGCGGCCGTTGGAACGGGCGATTTAAGCGTTGATCGGGTCATCAATGTCGCGCAGCGGCTCTTTAAAGTCGACAAGGCGCCAGAGCCGGTTATTTCCCTTGTTGGGCGCGCAACCTCTGCGGAACAAGGCGCATCCGATGTGTACATCGATGGTGTAGGTAATTTGCTGTCGCATATAGCCCAGTGCTGCAAACCTATCCCGGGAGATAGCATCACCGGATACATCACGTTGGGACGAGGTGTTTCCATTCACCGCCAGGATTGCCAGAACGTTTTACAGTTAATGGCGGATGAGCCTGAGCGCATTATCAAGGTGGATTGGGCGGAAAAGCCCGAACAGTTTTATTCCGTGGATGTGATGATTGAAGCATTCGACCGGCACGGTTTGTTGCGCGATATTACGGCTTTATTGGATCGTGAGCGTATCAATGTCAGCGCAATGCAAACACTTTCAAACAAAAACAAAAATACGGTCGATATGTCTCTGCGAATTGAGGTTTCAAGTTTTAGCGATCTCAGTCGCGTACTTGCGCGCTTAAGCCGATTGCCGAACGTATCCTCAGTGAAACGGAAAACCTGATGAGCAGGAAACTGCAGTCTTATTCTCTCGATGACCTGTTGTATTTGATGGCGCGTCTGCGCGATCCAAACACCGGCTGCCCCTGGGATGTAAAGCAGACCTACGAAACCATCGCGCCCTCCACTATCGAAGAAGCTTATGAAGTGGTGGATGCGATAGAGCGTAAAGATTACCTACATCTTAAAGAAGAACTGGGTGATTTATTATTTCAGGCCATTTTCTACAGCCAGCTCGCGAAAGAAGAAAATCTTTTTAACTTCGCCGATGTTATCGATATTTTGGTAAGTAAATTGATTCGCCGACACCCGCATGTATTTCCAGATGGCTATTTGTATTCTGACGTGGCCGGCGCCGGTTTGACGGAAGATGCCGTCAAGCAAAATTGGGAGGCAATTAAAAGCGAGGAGCGCAAAGAAAAGGGTAGCGCCGGTTTGCTGGCGGACGTGCCGACGGGGTTGCCGGCGCTGACGCGTGCCGTGAAATTGCAGAAGCGCGCCGCTCAAGTGGGTTTTGATTGGCCTTCAGTGACAGGAGTCTGCGAAAAGGTGCGGGAAGAACTCGCCGAACTCGAGAGTGCCATAACCGACGGTGAACGGGCAGAACAAGAAGCGGAACTAGGAGATATGCTGTTCACTTGCGTCAATCTCGCCAGACATTTGAGGATCGACCCCGAAGCTGCGTTGCGCAACGCCAATAATAAATTTTCCCGGCGCTTTTCCCATATGGAGGACGCCGCGAAGCAACAGCAGGTCGAGCTGCACAATCTCAGTGCGGCGGAATTGGACGAGTTGTGGAGGAGTGCAAAAAAGGCCGGTGAGTGACCGGCCTGATGGATTGGTTAGAAGGAGCAGGTCAGTGGGATTGGCTGTCTCCAAGATGCTTGCGGGTAAGCTCCGCAAACCTCGAAGTCGGTCCCACATCTTCGTATATCGGATCACCCAGTTCGTCGAGAGACGAAATTTTCTCGCCCTGTATATAAGGAAGCCTTTGTTCGAGCTCTACCAGGGCTGCTCCAACTAACTCGGTGAGGATTTGTTCAGGTGTTCGAGCCGGGTACATCTCCGCCAGCGCAGCGATTTTGGCCGCATCTTTAACGGTTAGCCGGATCGAATACTCCTTTTGGGTAAGCGGTGCGCTTGAAGTTCTTTCCCAGTTTTTCAGCAGTTCACGTAAAGTCATACACATCACACCTTTATTGCTTCGTACTTCGGGTATGGACAATTAAAGCATAGACGTTATCCGCACTCGCGGTTTGGAATGCGAGGGTGAATCGTAGCAAGTCGTAGACTAGTTGCGGCGGGTATCGGGGGCCAGGGCAGGCGGGCGCGCGCTTGAGAAAGCGGGGCTGTACGTGTATCTTTAGCCCCCATTTTGCCAGCTATGTCCCATCCGGGACCTAATCCAGGAGTTTCTCCATAATGCGAATAATTCTTTTAGGAGCGCCAGGCGCCGGGAAAGGCACCCAAGCCAAATTCATTATGGGGGCCTACGCGATTCCTCAGATTTCTACCGGCGACATGCTGCGTGCAGCGGTTAAAGCCGAATCTCCCCTCGGATTGCAAGTGAAAGACATCATGAATGCTGGTGCGCTGGTGCCAGATGAGTTGATCATCAACCTCGTTAAAGAACGCATTGCTCAGGACGACTGCAAAAATGGTTTCCTTTTTGACGGCTTTCCGCGAACCATCCCACAAGCCGAAGCGCTGTTTGCTGCTGGCGTCACCATCGATCATGTCCTTGAAATCAAAGTCGACGACGAAGAAATTGTTGAGCGTCTGAGTGGCAGACGGGTGCACCCGGATTCCGGGCGCATATACCATATTTCTCACAATCCGCCGAAGCAGCAGGGCATTGATGATGTCACTGGTGAACCGCTTATCCAACGTGACGACGATAAAGAAGATACTGTGCGCAAACGCCTTGCCATTTATCATGAGCAGACTGAGCCTTTAGTCATCTACTACCGCGAGTTGGCCGCCAAACACGGCAAGCCGAAATGTTCCCGTGTCGAAGGCGTTGGCTCCATGGCGGAGATCAAAAACAAAATTTTTGCCGTGCTAGGTTAACCATTGGTATGAATCCGGAAAGGGGCCCTTACGGGCCCTTTTTTTTGCTTCGGATTGGTGAAGGAGACACTGGTTATTGTGCAGAGATTGGAGCTGATGTGGTGAATTCTCAGTCATCGAAAAATTGCTGAACACAACAAGAAAATTGCCGAATTCAATGGATAGTTTCCATAACATGTGCTTCCGCACTTGTCGAGAGCAACATTTATGCTATGGTTTCTTCGAAGTATCTCAATAATACTTAGGAGAGAAATATGGTCTTGGCAAAGAAAAAACCCGGTCGTGCTCGCGGCCCGAACAAGCGTTCGGTTAAAAAAACACGCGTAAGTACAGGCGCAAAAGCTTCTTCATCTGTAACATCCCCAGACGTTGCAAAGGCTGAACTTGCTTTTGCTAAAGCGACAGAGACTCTCGAAAAGAGCAAAGAAAAACTTGCCGCTGCGCGCAAAAGGGCTGCGGAGAGCGCCGCCAAAGCCAAAAAATCCCGTTCTGAATCAGCAAAAAATTCCGCAGTAAAAGCCAAAGGTACTGCTTCTGCACTGGCGGACAAAGTGAAAATCGCGCAGCAGAAACAAGCTGATGCCAAAGCACAACTGGCGTCTGCAAAAAAGTCAGCGAAAGCCGCAGATGTGGTCGCTAAAGCTCAAGCCAAGGTTGAAGAGCTCAAACAATCTCTCTCCGCAAAATCCGGAGAGGATTTGGCAGCGGCGGTTGATGTGTTCAAAACTCGCTGGTTGAAGAAGCGCTCAGCTGCCGATGCCAAGAAATTGCAAGCCGCCGAACGTAAAGCAGCGCGCAAATCCAAACGTAAAAGCTCGGGCAAAAAACCGGCTCGGGCGGCAACAGCTCCAAAAACTGTTTCCAAAACAGCGACCCAATCCCGCGGGCGCCCCAAAAAAGCGGCGAGTGGGCGGCGCGGACGTCCGTCGAAGTCAAAGTAAAAAATTCTTTTTTATCGTATATAAAGAAGCCATCCTCGCGATGGCTTCTTTATAGCTCCGCTTATCAGCTTTGATCCCAGAGACGGATTTGTCAAAGTTTGATCCTCAGGTAAAATGCGCTTCTTTTTATTCAGCGTGTATCCATGGCCAATTGCATTGCGATCGACACCTCATCTGAAGCCTGTTCAGTGTCATTGGTGGTGAATGGATTGCCCTCTAACGCCTCCATCTCTGCGCCGAAAAGTCACGCCAGATCTCTCCTGCCTTTTGTTCACGAGCTTTTAACTTCGCGCCAGATCGGTCTTGGGGATTTGGATTTTATCGCGTGCTCAGAAGGCCCAGGTTCTTTTACTGGGCTGCGAATCGGTTTGGGAGTGGCGCAGGGGCTCGCATTTGGTGCTGGCAAGCCTATGGTTGGCGTTAGCAGCTTGGAAGCCATGGCGCGTGACGCCCGCTTGCAGTATCCAGAGGCAGATATTGTGGTCAGTCTGCTGGACGCACGTATGGGAGAGATTTATTGGTCGGTGCAGGAATTTTCGGCAGCTGGCAGCGCAAGTATGGTGGAGCCCAGCTTGAACGCTATTGTTGATTTGAATTGTCAATTGGTCGAGCTAATCAGTACGCACGGCGACAAAAATATTTTGCTTGCGGGGGCAGCCTGCGCGCTTTTGGATCACGCCAATTTTGATCAACGCAATATTGCATTCGCCAGTGATATTGCGCCCAATGCGGCGCAAATAGCGGTGATTGCGCTAGAGCTGTGGCAGCGCGGCATCTATTGCGATCCGCAAGATTTCCAGCTCAATTATTTGCGCAATTCCGTGTCTTGGAATAAGCGTCAACGTATTCGCACTTAGCACACAACATTTCTGGAGAGCGGCCAATGGCATCACCACTTTGCAAAAAGATCATGGCGTGGATCGATGCGTCTCCCACCCCTTACCACGCCGTTGAAACTGCGCGACGGGAATTGCAAGCGGCCGGCTTCATCGAGCTGAAGGAGGGTGATCAATGGCAAGTGCAAGCCGGCGGACGCTATTTTGTCACGCGACGCGATGCCTCGATTGTCGCGTTCCGCCACGGCAATGTTGACCTTATTGAAAATGGTTTGCGGATTGTCGGCGCACACACGGACAGCCCTGTGCTCAAGGTAAAACCCAAGCCGGAAAAAATTTCCCAAGGTTATTTTCAATTAGGAATTGAAGTTTACGGCGGTGTTTTGTTGGCGCCCTGGTTTGATCGCGACTTGTCATTGGCGGGTAGGGTGACGGTAAAAGACGATGCTGGCTTGCGTCATCTTCTCGTTAATTTTGAAAGGCCCGTTGCCATTATTCCAAGTCTCGCAATTCACTTGGATCGAACGGCCAATGAAGGCAGAGCCTTGAATGCGCAGGAGCAGATGCGCCCGGTTTTGTTGCAGAATCCGGACTCTGGTCTCACCTTCAAAGCGTTGCTGGCGCGCGAGCTGACCAACAACGGAAATGCATTGAGTGAAAATGACATCCTCGATTTTGATCTCAGTTTTTATGACACCCATAAAGCAGCCGTAATTGGGTTGGAAGAAGAATTCCTGGCATCAGCACGGCTGGACAATCTGCTGAGTTGCTTTGTTGGATTGAACGCATTTTTATCCGCGGAGGGTGATCAGTCAGCGGTGCTCGCGTTATTCGATCACGAGGAGGTGGGTAGCCAGTCTCATATAGGTGCGCAGGGTAATTTGCTCACAGCCTTGATTGAACGCTTGGTTCCGCAGGCGGAAGCCCGTTTCAGAATGCTTCACAACTCCCTGATGATGTCGGTAGACAACGCCCATGGCATACACCCCAGCTTTCCGCATAAGCACGATGAGGGGCATGGGCCGAGGCTCAATGCTGGTCCGGTGATCAAGTACGACGCCAACCAGGGTTATGCCACTAGCACTGAAACCGCCGCGCTGGTGAAAATGCTCGCGGAGCGATGCGGCGCGCCTTATCAGGCGTTTGTTACCCGCGCCGATATGCGCTGCGGCAGTACCATCGGGCCCATGACTTCAGCAAAAGCTGGGATACGTACCGTTGATGTAGGCCTGCCGACTTTCGCCATGCATTCCATCCGCGAATTGGCTGGCGCCAAAGACCTGGATTATCTCGATGACATAATTGAGAGCTACTTCGAATTGCGCGATTTCTCTTTCTGATTTGACCAACCTTTCCTGGCGGAGGTGACATTCCTGGTCAAGACTTTACCCATTGCGGAGGAGAGTCCATGTCAGAAAGTGAAATTTTTAGCCAGTTTTCGCCCATCAATGCTCTCTCTGGACAATTTTTGTCAGAGGTGTCGAAGCAAGCCCGCATGGTGTCCGTCCCCAAAGGCACCATGCTATTTAAGCGCGGCAAGATCCTTGCGGATCACTATTTCCTTCTTGAAGGTGAGGTGGACCTGATCAACAACGAGTTCGGTGTTGAGAAGGTCAAGAACGGTTCTGAGCGCGCCAAGCGCACTCTCAATACCCATTCCCCTACGGTGGTGTCGGCGGTCGCCAAAACCCATGTCCGCTACTTCACGCTCAATATCGACTGGCTCGCCCGCCAGATTGCTGCTGCCAACAATCCCACCCCCAAGCGGGCGGAAGCTGCGGAAGGTGATACCGCTGATGCAGGCATCGAAGTCGGCGAACTCGCCGACGCCAAGGACTGGATGGCGTGCCTGTTGCAATCACCGTTATTTGCCCGGATTCCCTGGACACAGCTGCAAGAGCTGTTTACCCGCTTTGAAACCCTCGAAGTAGAGGCGGGGGAAAAGCTGATTCGTGAGGGCGCGCGGGGTGACTATTTCTACGTGCTGGCTTCGGGTTCCGCGCTGGTGACCAACCGGTTGGGTAGCGTTGATCTGGAATTGAAGGAAGGGGACTACTTTGGCGAGGAGGCATTGATCAGCGATGCACCTCGCAACGCTTCCGTCACCATGCGTACTGCCGGTGTGGTGAAGCGTTTGACCGCGGAGGATTTCAGCATTCTGGTCTGCCGTGCGGTGATTCAGTACGCGGATCAAAAAGCCCTCGCCAAACAGAAGAAGCCAGTCAAAATGCTCGAGGTACGTTTGCCGATGGAATTTCGGGGAGGGCATTTGGAAGGTAGCGTAAACGTTCCCCTGTCGCGTCTGCGCGAGAGCTTGGAAGATCTCGGCGCAGCCAATCTCTATGTCATTTCCGACGAGGCTGGGCCGCGGGCGGATATAGCCGCGTATCTGTTATGCCAAGCGGGGTTTGATGCGGTGGTATTAAAAAATGCCGCCGAACAACCGCTGTTATCTGAGGTGTCTTAAGCGTCTTTTCGCTTCCGCTGCAAACTTTGCCTACCAAGTCGAACTCTGTATGATTGCGGGCTTTTAGCGCCGTATCGACGAGTTCTTCCATGACCAGCAAGCGCCTTCTCACCGGCATTACCACCACCGGAACCCCACACTTGGGAAATTATGTCGGCGCTATACGTCCGGCCATTGCCGCTAGCCGCAACCCGGACGCAGAGTCCTTCTTCTTTCTTGCCGACCTGCACGCCCTGATTAAATGTCACGAGCCAGAGCGCATTCACCAGTCCACCAAAGAAATTGCCGCCACCTGGTTGGCCTTGGGGCTGGATCCTGAGCGAGTAGTGTTTTATCGCCAATCCGATATTCCCGAAATCACTGAACTGTGCTGGATTCTGACCTGCCAGAGCGCCAAGGGCCTGCTGAATCGCGCGCACGCATATAAAGCGGCGGTGGATGCGAATATCGCTGAAGGTCAGGATCCTGATTACGCGGTGACCATGGGGCTGTTTTCCTATCCGGTGCTGATGGCGGCGGACATCTTGATGTTCAATGCGACCCACGTGCCGGTGGGCAAGGATCAGACTCAGCACCTTGAGATGGCCCGCGATATTGCCCAGCGTTTTAACCACCATTTCGGCGAGCTGTTCGTTCTGCCGGAAACCGTGGTGCAGGAAAATGGCGACGTCCTGCAAGGATTGGACGGGCGCAAGATGAGCAAGAGCTACAACAACACCATTCCGTTGTTCCTGCCGGAAAAGCAGTTGCAAAAGCACATCAACAAAATCAAAACCAATCTGCAGGAACCGGGTGAGCCGAAAGATCCGGACCAATCCACTGTATTTCAAATCTGGAAAGCCTTTGCGTCCGAGCAGCAGACGGTGGAGATGCGCAGCAAATTTGCCGAGGGAATAGGCTGGGGGCAGGCCAAGAAGGAGTTGTTCGAGTTGATCAACGCCGAACTCAGCGAGGCCCGCCAACGTTATGAAGCGCTTATGGCGCGCCCTGAGGAAATCGAGGCGATTTTGCAGGCTGGTGCAGCCAAGGCACGTGAGCGCGCTGCGCCCTTATTAGCCAAAGTGCGCCGCGCCGTAGGGCTTTACCCGATCAGCTGATCGGGTCAGCTGCTGCAAATTGTTGCCATGGCGTCGGTGATATGTCGCAACTGCTCTGACGTAATCACGTAGGGTGGCATGGTATAGAGCAACCGCCCGAACGGGCGGAGCCACACGCCTTGTGCCACCAGTTGCGGCACCACCTTCTTCATATCGGCCGGTTCGCGTAATTCCACCACTCCTATAGCACCCAACACCCGCACATCCGCAACCGCTGCATGTTGGCGCAGCGGCGGCAACTCTTCCTGCAACTGATGTTCGATGGCGGCGATGCGCTCCTGCCAGGGCGATTGCAATAGCAATCGAGTGCTCTCCAGGGCAACCGCGCAGGCCAGAGGATTAGCCATAAAAGTGGGGCCGTGCATAAACACGCCGGCTTCGCCTTCGCAAATGCCCTGAGCGACCTTATCTGTGCACAGCGTTGCTGCCAGCGTCATATAGCCGCC
>JBQGED010000072.1:0-14658 GCA_052039425.1 Sphingobacterium griseoflavum
AAGTTGGTGCAAGGCTCTTCAGAATCATCTTTTGCATGCAGGCGCTGCATCGCGGTGGTGATCTGCTTCAGTGGTCGGCCCACCATAATGCGCATAATGAAATAGAAAATAAGCGCCAGCAGGCTGGTTTTGAAAATCGCACTGATAATGGTGATTAAAAAAGTGTGAGCGGCGCGGTTGAGAACGACGTTGGAGTTGCTCTGCAGTACGAGCGCTCCGATTTTTCGCTCGGCGGTAAAGTCGCTGACGTAATAAAGGTCGTATTCGAAGCGGTAATTTTCCAGAAATAAACCCGTCATCTGCGGGATGAGCGGCCAATCCTCAAATATATGACCTTTATCAGCTGAGGAATTAAAGTCATACAATATGTTGTTTTCGGCATCGAGCAGCTGCGTATTCAAAACATCGTAATTAATTCCGAGCACGCCGAGCAGCGAGGCTTTGGTCTGTTCCTCGTCCACATTCCACAGCGCTTTGGAGATTATCGGGCTGAAGGTGTTGGCGACGCTTTCAATTTCTTTGGTGAGTCGGCGTTTTTCGTTTTGATATTCAAGCGCCAGCTGACCGAGCGTCAACAGCAACGCGAGGCTGAGATAAATCGCCAGGACAACGCGAAGAAGATTAGCCGCCAGAGACCGGGAAACAGCTCTGCCGGGTTTGGGCATATCTGCTGCTGAAATGAGAATTTCCTTGAGTCAATTGACGAACGCTCGGAGAGAGCCGATGTCTCTCACAGAGGCCGATCCGCATTCTACCCGAGGCCTGCTGTTGTGATTGTTCTAATTTTAGCTGCAATGCTATGCTTTTTTTAGCATTTATGTGAGAGAAAATATGTTTGGCAGATTAACCTTGTACTTGGCATGCTTGATAGCGCTATTGCCGACGGCGCATGTGCTGGCACAGGAAAAATTGATCGTACGTTACCCTGCTGTGCAGCATCCCTATTATTCGAAGCGGGACACATATTTCGTATCGTTATTAGACATGGCGTTGGCACGCTCGGAAGAAGAATACCAGCTCATTGAGGTAAAGCTGCCAGACTACAGCGAAAAACGCAGCGTGCTACTGATCGAGTCAGATCAATACGATGTGCATTGGCTCAACACCACGCCCGAGCGCGAGCGACAACTGGTGCCGGTAAGAATCCCACTGGATAAAGGTGCGATCGGCTGGCGCGCGTTCTTGATCCGGCCAGATATGCAACCGGTGTTCGACAAAGTGAATTCCGCCGCGGATTTGAAGCCGCTGATTTTTGTCCAGGGCCACGACTGGCCCGACGTTCCCGTATTGCTGAAAAATGAATTCGCGGTTGAGCGCTCCTCCAACTGGGAGGGCCTTTTCCGCATGGTCGCCCTCAACCGTGCCCAGGTATTTCCCCGCTCCATTCTGGAAATTTCCGCCGAGCAAAAGGAGAACGTGTCTGAAGGTTTGGTGATCGAGAAAAATCTTATCCTGCGCTATCCCGCTGCTTATTATTTCTTCGTGGCAAAAAATAATCGCAGACTGGCAAACGCCCTCGAAGTTGGTCTGAAAAGGAGCTTTGCCGATGGCAGCTTTGACGAATGGTTTTTCAGGAATTTCGGAGAACCCATTACCGCTCTGAATTTGCAAAACCGCAAAGTCATATCGATTGATTATCCGGCGCTGAAAATTGAGGATGAAAGTTTGTGGTTTAGTAAGGAGTGGTTCGAGAAGATAAAAGAGAAATACGAGGAAAAATAGAGATGCGCGAGAGGTTGGCGTTGCTCCCGCACCCAACCCTCTCCCTGGGAGAAAGCGAGTTAGGAATTCATACCGAAAGGGAGTCAGGAGTTCCTACTGAGGAGTAAGGAATTAATTCTGAAAAGGAGTTTAGCCTTGTTCCCTCACCCCGGCCCTCTCCCAGGGGAGAGGGAGTTAGGAAACTCATACCAAAAGAGCTAGGAGTTCCTGCTGAAAAGGAGTTAGGAGTTCATACTCTGAAAATGGCGCAATTCCAAGTCCTCTCCCTTTGGGAGAGGATTTAGGTGAGGGCCTCCCGCAAATAAGTGATTCTGAAAGAGCATAGAAATAAAAAAGCCCTCCGATGAGGGCTTGGGTTGCTTCACTCAAATCTACACAACGCCACCGCTGCCGTAGTTATAAACATTCCGGCCATCGGGTGTCAGGTTCAGCATTCTGAATACATCGGCGAATACGGCGTAATGGTTGCCGCCCACTGCACGCTTGCCCGATTTGAGACCACTGATGCCGGTGGCAACCGTGATTGGGCCGCTGCCTGCGGAGTGATCCTGACCGTCACCCATTTCACTGATCACCAGAACCACCGTCTGGTTGTAAATACCGGCAGCCTTTAGCTTAGTAATGACGTTGGCGACGCCTTTGTTCATGTACTCAAGAATGGCAGGCAATTTGTCGGCGCCGTTACCGTGGTTGGCCTGGTGGTGATCCGAAGTCCAATCCACTGCGTCCGCAGTACCATCGGCAGGAACCCAACTCGCCTGGGTCTCGCTGAACTGGATAGAAACCACATTGGTTAAACCACAGGCCAACGCGGCTACGGCTATATCACCTTGAGCACGGTATTCCTGCAAAGGCGAACTGCCGCTCGTAAGTGAAGGGGCAGAGCAGGAGCCGCCCCCACCACCGCCGCCGCCCCCGGAACTCTCCGATTCCAGTTCGCGTTTGAGCCGAGCTTCGAGGTCGGTCAAGGTGGCCAGGTGGGTTTCCAGCTGATAAATCTCATCCTGGCCAAGAACATTTTTGGTCAAATAATCCAGCGCGGCTTTATTGGCATTGAGCACGTCCAGACGCTTCTGCGACAGAGTTTTGCCACCGCCGCCTGTCGTCGGAGGTGGCGCCGAGCTGAAATACTGCTGAAATGCTTGCTGCGGACTATTGAAACGGGTCACCGCCGCGCCGTTCAAGCGGTCGATCCCCGCCTCGCTCAGCGACTTCACGCCCAATTGCATCGAGCGGAAGGGTGTCAGATTGCCCAACACCTTGGCCGCTTGCATGTTCACACTGCTCGAATGGGCATCGTTGCTGTTATAGGACTGCGCTCCCGCCGCCAACCACAGGTTGCCGTGACCACCTGGTTGGGAGATGGTGATTTCCAGATTCGCCACCGTGGAGGTGTCGTTCTTGAACGGGTCCAGCGCGCGGCTATTCAAATAACGCCCATTGGGAGAACCATTGGGGTGATAAATCAAAATGAATTTCCGCTGACTCTGGTTCTGAGCTTCCGCAAAGCGCGCGCCCATCATTGCACCCGCCAGGCCGGATGCTTGCAATACGCTGGTCGACACACCGTACTTGCTCAGCATTTCGAGAAATCGCCGGCGGTCGGTGTTGATTTTTTTAAGTGTTCTTTCGGCCATCTTATTCATAGTGATCATTCCCAAAACCTATTGGTTAACTTGGCTGCGGGCTATCGGCTTACGCAGGCGGATCAGATCCAGAGTGCCGATCTTGCGATAGACGCTCTTCGCGCTGTGGCTCGATGAATCATAGACGTCGAGCAGCTGCTCCTTCACGCAGGCGTAATCCTCTTTTTGGTCCTGGTTGAGCCGCACAGGCTCATCGATCTGACCACCCCCCTGTTTCGAGTAGTTGGCTTCGTCGATGGGCAGGCCAGTGGCATAGCGGAAGCTGTTGACGATCAGACATTCGTGCACGGACGGCAGCTGGGCGATTTTTTTGCCGAGATCTTTGGAACCATTGAACTCGATGAATTCGTCCAGATTGCCCAGACCATTCGGCCCCCACAGGATGCCGCGGGTATCGGTGGGCAGCCCGGGAATACCGTTGACGCCGCGACCAGTGACCTGGGTACGGAAGCGGCCGTACTGGTCGAAGTCATCCATACCAAAGAGCGGGTTGATGATCTTCTCGTGGCAGGACGCACAGGCCGTCGCCTTGGTGATCGCCTCGAAATAAATGCGGTCCGTCATATCGCCACGAGCTTCCAATGCAATGGCTTCCTGCTTCAGGCGCTCGCGCTCTTCGGCGCTGCCCAGATCTTGCGGTGGCGCGCCCAGGTGGTGACACAGCATCAGTTCGCGCACATCCACGGCGCGCTTGATCGAGCCCGCGCCAACGGCGTCCGCATTGGCGGTCATGAATGCGCCAGTGGTAATCACACCACCGCGGTTGGGCAGGGTGACGGAGCGCCAATCGGTACCGTGGTTGCTGCCGCCGTAGTACTGCGCCAGACGGCCGTTAACCACGGAGTAATCACCGCTATAGAACTGCTCGAATGGGATTGAATTACCGAAGAAGATATGGCGGAAGAGCTCGCGCACTTCGTCCGCCATGTCTCTCTTGATCTGATCGGTCAGGGCGGAGAAATTGGGTCGGCTTTCTTTCAGCACGTCATCCGCGCGCATCCAGTTCGCACCAAATTCACCGATGTGCTCACGGCCGCGGCTGGTCGCCAGCAGACGGTCGATCTGCGAATTGATTTGCGTTTCGGTCGCCAGCTCGCCGCGATCGGCCGCCTGCAGCAAGGTCGCATCGGGGGTGCTGCCGGTGTAGATATAGGCCAGCGCCGCCGCGAACTCGTAGTTGGTCAGCACATAGGCATCGGCTTCGACCAGCTGCAATTTGCTGCGGCCGTTGAGGGTGCCGATGTTCAGGTTTTGCTGCATCGCCTGCGCCACTGGAATGCCGAGTTCAGAGCGATACAAGAACTGCGGCGAGAGAATGGCGGCGGTCAGCGCCTGGGTCAGACCTTCTTCCAAACCGTCGTTGAAGAACTTGGTGTAGATGGTTCGTTCGTCGTTGGTCAAAGGCCGGCGGAAAATGCGCTTGGCGATCGTGTCGACAAAGGTATTGGCGCAATTGGTTGCCGTGCCGCTGTTACCACAGGCGGAGCTGTAGTCCTGCCGCATGCGGGTTGCCGCACCGGGGGCGATCTTCTCGGCGAAGGCGCGCAAGGTGTTGTTGCGGGTTTCGTCCACCGCAATTTTGGCGTGCAGATGGATCGGATAGGAGCTCTTGGTGAGCGGTGAATCCGGCGGCAGCGGATCGTTGGCAAAATCACTGTCGACGGCCAAGCGCAAATCCAACAAGGAGTTTTTCAATTCGCGCTTGGTTAACAGCTTCAGTGTGCGAATGCCGTAGGACAGCGGGTCTTCCGCATCACAAGCGGAACCGACCGGGTCGCCCGGACCATCCGAGGCCAGCGACACCATGTAACCGGCCGCGTTAAGCGCACACGCACCGACGCAGCCCGCCGGATTGCCCCTGGGCATTTCATCGACGATGTATTTCACCAGACCGGCAAAGCCGCCTCTTCTGGTCAACGACTCGGTGATTTTGAAGTTGCTGCCACCCAGCGCGGTGAAGGTGCCATTGCCCTGGTGTTGGTGACAGATCGAACATTTGGTCGAGGTCACTTCCGCCATACCGGCGGCCAGATTCGCATCTTCAAAGCGAACCCCGCCACCGGAACTCGAACTTGAGCTGGATGAGCTGCTGGAGCTGGAGGATGATGAGCTGCTGCGTCCAGAGCTGGAAGAAGAGGAGCTGGAAGAAGAGCTGCTGCTGGAGCTGGATGAACTGCTTGAACTTGAACTCGAGGAGGAGCTGGATGACGACACCGGCTGTCCGGTCGGCACCAGGTCGAAGTAGTTCAGGTTGACTTCACCATCCGGGAAGGTGGTGCGCACCGCCACCGTGTTGGCGCGGATGGAGATAGTGTTGATGGTGCGGTCGGTATAGCTATCCCAGCCGCCGCCAGTGGTGGTGGTCTCGCCGGCATTGGTGCCGCCGACACTGACCTGCACGCGGCGCCCGCTGTTGGCGGAAGCGATGCGCAAGACCATGTTGTACACACCGGGGGTCAGACCGGAAACATCCCACTCGACCCATTCGCCGCCGTACACATAACCGATGGCGCAAACACCGTTCCGGTCACTCGTCTCCACCAGGTCAGCCGCGTTGGCAGGCTTGGCCGCACAGGGTCCGCTCATGGCGCCTTCACGCTGGGTGTTCAGCTCGTTGAAGCGCACAAAATCCTGCGCTTGCACCCGCACGGTCTGCGCAGCGGTGCCGCTGGATGAGCTAGACGAAGAACTGCTCGAGCTGGAGGAGGAAGAACTGCTGGAGCGTCCGGAGCTCGACGAGCTGGAAGAGGACGACGATGAGGAGGAGGAAGATGAGCTTGATGAACTCACCGGTGGATCTTCTTTACCTCCACCACACGCGAAGAGGGCGGTGGCGGACATCAGCACTCCAGCGAGTTTCATGGTCCGGATAACGCCGGACAGTGACCGCGTCGTGAACATAGTCTGTTACCTTATTGGAATTATGACAGCGTTAAATGTCGAGACATGGAGCGCCAACAAACTCAAATCTCCACCCTGCACATCTCTCTCACCCAGCTTGAACCCCGACTAAACCCGAACCGTCATTGTTCATAGTTTCGCCAGTATGGTTAGCTTCGCCGATTATACGGGTGACTTATTGGAGGGAACGGCTACACCATAATTAACTTATTGTTTTGAGATTTTTGTCTCACCTAGCACCTTGATGGTGCATGTTAGATTGCGCGACACAGTTCACGGTGGATCCGCGGTGAGACAAAAGTAGTTTCTTCCGCAGCGATTTTTCGGAACAATCACCCTGGGCCGCCCGGCCCTTTTACAGAGGCAAACGGGCGATCGATAAAAAACACAATAGGTGGCGAATGACTAACAACGCTTTGTTCCGCCCGCTGCTGCCACTCGCAATAGCACTCATCTGTGGCTGCGACGGTAGCGACGATTCCCCAAGCGGCAGTTCCAGCAACAATGACGACAGCAAATACACCGTAACCGGGCAGTTGAACGACACCGGCATCCTGCTCTGCGCCGCTCCCGGCACCAATCAGCAGGCGTGCCCGCAGAGCGACCTCCCCGGCCAGGATGCGGAATTCGGGCGCGATGTGCTGGCAGCCAAAGGCTCGCTGACCAAACAGGGTGCGGGCATCGGCGGTTTTGATTTCACCAAACTTGATGCCGCAGGCGGGGTTCTCCCCGTGCAAAACCAGGCATGGAATGACGCCGGCAGTGAAGAGGAAGGCACGCGCTGGAGCTGTGTGCGCGACAATGTGACCGGGTTGATGTGGGAAGTGAAAGAAAGCAATCCCGAGCACCCCCGCTACGCCGGCCATGTGTATCGCTGGTGGCTGGATGCCGAGGAGTTCAACGGCGGCTTCCCCGATTACAACAGCACCGGCCGCTGCACCTTTGGCAGCTGCGATACCCAAACCTACCTCAACTGGATCAATGAGAACGGCCTGTGCGGCTTCACCGACTGGCGCATGCCATCGGTGGCGGAGCTGTCTTCCATCGCCGTGCTTTCCAGCGTAATGCCCGCCGTGGATACCCTGTATTTTCCCGATATCAGCAACACCCAGGTGCGCTTCTTTACCAACCAGTCGCTGGCAAAGGATCCGTCGCGGGCCTGGTACGTCTATTTCAGTGATGCCAGCGCCAGCTTCACCAACAAGGGTGATGCTTCCCATGTGCGCGTAGTCCGCGGAGGTCAACCATGAAATCGTTTTGGCAGATAGCAGGAGTGGCGGTATTGGCCGCAGCAGCGATGAGCGCGGCGGCGGAATGCAACCAGGCTCTGCGCACCACCTTTGACGCGAGCGCCGTCACAGCGGAAACCAACGGCGTGCTGGTGGACAGCAACACCGGCCTGATGTGGATGCGCTGCGCCCTGGGTTTCCAGTGGCAAGATGGCAACTGCGTGCGCGCCGAGAACAAGACGGCGGAATTCACCTGGCCGGACGCGCTCAAGGCGGCGGCGCAGGCCAAGTCTTTTGCCGGCTATAACGACTGGCGCCTGCCCAACCGCAAGGAGCTGGCCTCCATTGTGGAAGCGGCTTGCTGGGAGCCGGCGATCAATCTGACGCTGTTCCCCGCCACTGAGGCCAAGGGTTACTGGTCATCTTCGCCGAACAACTTCCTTGAAGACTTCGCCTGGGGCGTGAACTTCACCAATGGCGACCACGTCAGCACCGCCCGCACCAACCTGTTCGGCGTGCGTCTGGTGCGCCAGCTCCAGCCTTAATCCACCCCGCAGCCCGCCCGCCTGGCGGGCTGTTCTTCCCCGCTCTATTCACCCGTTAGCCAATTGTTTTAGCAAAAGTTTTTAGCGTCGCAATTCCTGAAGCCGACTAGACTGAATCCGAAGGCCTTCCAACAATCACATAACTATCGAGTCCGCCACAGGTCGCCAGATTGAGACGATTCCACCCGACACCACCCAGCAGAAGCAGAACCCGCTTTGTTGCCGGTGTATTGTGGCTGTGCGCCTGGTGGATATCGGCGGTAGCGGCGCAGGATTTCAACGTCCGTTTTGACAGCATCAAGACCCGCGCCGGCGTCACCCTCGGCTATATCGACGCGATCATGCAGGACAGCGCCGGTTTCATCTGGATGGGTGGCGAGAATGGTCTGGTGCGCTACGACGGCTACCAGTTCCGGGTCTACCGCAATCATCCGGATGACCCCGCTAGTCTCAGCAACAACACCATCTGGTCGCTGGCGGAGGGTCCCGACGGCGATATTTGGATCGCTACCGAAGGCGGAATCAACCGCTACAACCGGGCGCAGGACAACTTCACCCGCTTCCAGCACGACGGGAATAACGCCCAAAGCCTCAGCCACGACACTGTCCGGGCGGTGAAAGTCACCCGCCACGGTCTGATTCTGGTGGGCACCTTCGGCGGCGGTGCCGGACTGTTACATCCGGAGCGCGGCTCCTTCATTCCCCTGCGCCGCAGCAGCGATCAGCGCGATAGCCACATATGGGCGGTGTACGAAGATACCGCCGGACGCATCTGGTCCGGAACCGAGGGTGGCGGCGCGAGCAGTTATGATCCGCTCAGCCGCAGCCTGGTCCGCTATCACACCCAGGGCACCGAGGGGCTGCGCATCGCCAGCGACACGGTGCGGGCGATCACCCAGGACCGCGCCGGCGACATCTGGCTCGGCACTGATGCCGGTGTCTACCGCTTGAACAACGGCACCGTCGCGGAGCACTGGCCGCATATCCCCGGCCAGTCGGCCAGCCTCGGCAGCAATATCGTATGGGACATCAAGGAAGACCGGAACGGCGACATGTGGGTAGCCACCGACGGCGGCGGTCTGAACCTGCTGCGCCGCAACAGCCCGCTGGTGCGCCGCTTCCTCCACAACAGCCTCGACCCCACCTCCATCAGTAGCAACGTGGTGCGGCGGGTGATGGAAGACAGCGCCGGTGATATCTGGACTGCCAATTTCCCCAGCGGCGTCAACGTTTTCCACCGCGCGGCGCAATGGGTGACCAATATGCGCTACGGCCAGGACGCGGGCGGCCTCAACAATCCCTCCGTGTTGTCCCTCCTTGAAACCGGCGACGGCAGCTTATGGGTGGGCACCGACGGCGGTGGCCTCAACCGCATCAAACCGGACGGCAACTTTGCCTATCTGCGCAATGATGGCGACAGCGGCCTCAGCGCCAATGCCGTGCTGGCGCTGGAGCAGGACCGTCAGGGAGAGATCTGGATCGGCACCTGGGGCGGCGGCGTCAACCGCTACGACCCGGCGACCGGCAAACTGCGCCGCTACACCTCCATACCGGACAATCCGAATTCTCTGTCGCACCCGAATATCTGGTCGATTGTGGCGGACCAGGACGGCGATGTCTGGTTCGGCACCGAAGGCGGCGGTTTGAACCGTTACATCCGCGCGGAGGACCGCTTTGAGCGCATTCCCTATGGCAAGGCGGACGGCCAGCACACCGCTGGCAGCATTATCTGGAGTCTGTTCCAGGATCATCGCGGCATGCTCTGGATTGGCAGCGACGCCGGCCTCAGCCGATTCGATAAAAACACTGGCGAATTCCGCCACTGGCGACATGCGGAGACGGACCCGCTCAGCCTCAGCAACAACACCGTGCTCTCCATTTTTGAAGACCGCCAGCAGCAGCTCTGGGTGGGCACCCGCGCGGGGCTCAATCGCCTGCACCCCAACGGCGATACCTTCCGGGTGATCCGCACGGATGACGGCTTGGCCAACGACGGCATCACCTCAATTCTGCAGGACAATGACGGGCTGCTCTGGCTCGGCACCAACGACGGTCTCGCCAGCCTGGACCCGGCCACCTACGCGGTGCGCAATTACAATCAGACCGATTGGGCGCGGGGCAAATTCAACTACGGCAGCGCCGTGAAATTGCAGAGCGGCGAATTGGTGTTCGGCGGCATCCAGGGGTTTATCCGCTTCCTGCCGCAGAACCTGCGTCAGAACACCTTCAAACCGCCGGTGGTCCTCACGGATTTCCAAGTCTTCAACCGCTCGCCGATACCGGGCGCGGAAAGGTCGCCCCTGCGCCAAGCCCTGGGCGCCACCCGGCACATAGTGCTCGACCACAACCAAACGGTGTTCTCCTTCGAATTTGCTGCCCTCAATTACTACGGCTCCGAGAGCAACCGCTACACCTATAAGCTCGAAGGTTTCGACCGCAACTGGAACGACGTGGGCAACGAGCGCAAGGCCACTTACACCAACCTGAGCCCCGGTGAATATTTCTTCCGTGTCAAAGCTGCCAACAACGACGGGGTGTGGAACGACACCGGCCTGGAGATGCGCATCACCATCACTCCCGCACCCTGGCGCACCTGGTGGGCCTATCTGCTGTACACCCTGGCAGGGGCTCTGCTGGTGTGGACCTATATGCGCAGTCAGCGGCACAAAATCGCGCAAGAGCGCGCAGTCAACGATCGGCTGCGCCAGCTCGACAAGCTTAAAGACGACTTCCTCGCCAACACCTCCCACGAGCTGCGCACCCCGCTCAACGGCATCATCGGCTTGTCCGAGTCCCTGCTGGACGGCGTCGCCGGGGAGCTGAGCCCGCAAATCCGCCTCAACCTGCAAATGATCGCGGACAGCGGTAAACGCCTGTCCAGCCTGGTCAACGACATCCTGGATTTCGCCCGCCTGAAGAGCCACCGACTGAAGGTGGATCTGCAACCGGTGTCTCTGCGCCCGCTGGTGGATGAAGTATTGGTACTGAGCCGCCCCCTGGTCGGCAGAAAAGATCTGGACCTCAGCAACCAGGTGGACAGCGCCCTGCCCGCAGTAATGGCCGACGCCAACCGGTTGCAGCAAATCCTTTTTAACCTGGTGGGCAACGCCATCAAATTCACTGAACAGGGCTCTGTAACCGTGACGGCGCGGCAGGAGCAGAGTTTTATCTGGATCTCCGTGAGCGATACGGGAGTCGGCATAGCGGCGGAGAATTTCGACAGGATCTTCGCCTCATTTGAACAGCTGGAAGGTCATACCGAACGCCAACACGGCGGCGCCGGCCTGGGCCTGACCGTCGCCCGCCAGCTGGTGGAGCTGCAGGGTGGACAGATGCAAGTCAGCTCCGAATCCGGGCGCGGCTCCACCTTCTCGTTCAGCCTGAGATGCACCGATGAGATCCCGACGACGCAAAAAAATCCGCTGCTGGACGTCGTGCCGCCGCTCGCCGGACTGAACTATGGCGATATCCCAGGTCACGACCAAAATGGCCACCTCCCCAGCGCCGAACAGCTGCAGGAAAACGGCCGCTTCCGCCTGCTGCTGGTGGACGACGAATCCACCAATCGTCAGGTGTTGTGCAACCAGCTGTCGCTGCAGGGCTATCAATTGGTGGAGGCGCAAAGCGGCCCGCAGGCGCTGGAACTCTTGCAGCAACAGGGGCCTTTCGATCTGGTGCTGCTCGACATCATGATGCCGCGCATGAGCGGCTACGAAGTCTGCGCGCGCATCCGCCGGGATTACCCGATCAACGAGCTGCCGGTGATTTTCCTCACCGCCAAAAACCTGATTGCCGACTTGATGGACGGCTTCGAGGTGGGCGCCAATGATTTCCTCACCAAACCCATCGCCAAAAGCGAATTGGTGTCGCGGGTGCGCACCCACCTGCAGCTGCTCGACGTGCACCGCCACCTGGAAGAGAAAGTCAAAGAGCGCACCATGGCGGTGGAACAGGCCAACAAGGTGCTCGAGACGCTGGACGCCATAGTGGCAACGATTAATCAGGAGGTCATTCTCGAGCGCCTGCTGGACGTGCTGTTGCGCGAGGCTATGCGCCTGTTCACCGGTGCCGAGCGCGCCATCTATTGGTCCCTCAACAACCGCACCGGCGCCTTCGAAGCCATCACCGCAGACGGCTACCCGCCCTCCCTGCTCCATGCCCTGACTCAGGACAAGCAGGCCTTGTCGACGCGCTACCGCGACCAGGGTCAGCGCATCGATAAAGACATTTATCTACTCAAACCCGGGATCCTCGACAAAGCGCCGCTGCTTCTGCCCGGCCTGCCGGCGGCGCGGGCGGAACTGGCCCTGGCCATCAGTTTTGATGACGCTGTCATCGGCTTTCTCTGCCTGCACAGCTTGTCGCGGGAGGACGCCTTCGACCACCTGGACAAGAACACCGTCAGCCGCTTCCATGCCCATACGCGCTCGGCGCTGCTGAAAGCGCGCCTGATGGAAGCGCTCAAAGCGCAGAACCAGCGTCTGGAAGACTCCAACCTGACCGACCAGCTCACCGGGCTGCGCAACCGCCGCTACTTGCTGAAATATCTGGATTCCGATGTCGCCCTGACCCTGCGCTCCCACCGCGGCCGCGCGCAGGATGAGCCGCCGCCAGCCAACTCGGACCTGCTGTTCTTTATCCTGGATATCGACCAGTTCCGGGAGGTCAACGAACTCCACGGCGAGGCCGCCGGGGACCGGGTGCTGGTGCAGCTCAAACACATCATGGAACAGGTGTTCCGCGAATCCGACTTCCTGGTGCGCTGGGGCGGCGAGGAATTCCTGATGGTGGCGCGCTTCTCCAACCGCAAGGCGGCGCCGCTGATGGCCGAGCGTCTGCGCCAGGCAGTGAACCAGCACATGTTCGACCTGGGCAACGGCCAATTCACCCACCGCACTTGTTCCATCGGCTTCGCCTGCTTCCCTTATCTGCTCAACGACCCGCTGGCGTTCAGCTGGAAGCAAGTGGTGGATATTGCGGACATGTGCCTCTATGCCGCTAAGCGGAGTCAGCGCGACTGCTGGGTCGGTGTGGAGGCCAATGTCACCAGCGAACAGCAGCTCAGCTATCAAGCAATCGCCACGCGCCCGCAACAACTGATCGGCGAGCGCAAGCTCATCCTGCACACCTCCATCTCACCAGACAAACCTTTGCACTGGTAGATGAACCTTTGCACTGGTAGACGAACCTTTGCACTGGTAGACGAACCTCTGCACAGGTAGACAGGCGATGCGCCGGTGACTAGCGCGCAACCATCTGCGCCGCGCTGGGTCTATGGCCGGACTGTTTAATGTTTGCGAGAATCTTCGCCCACTGCTTCCCTGGTGCCCAACCACCCGAGGTGACTTATGCTGATCCGCCGGCCCTCTGATATCCCCTCCTCCGAAATCACGCCCGAATCCGTTTATCGCAACCGGCGGGAATTTATGCGCGGCGCGGTGGGGCTCACCGCCCTGGGTCTCGGCGGCGCTGCCTTTGCTAAGCCGGGCAATATCGCCGATGCGGACGTTGCCGGCCCCGCCTGGCTGAAAACGCCAATCGCCACCGCCTCACCGGGCAAAGCCGATCAGGAAGAAGCTTTGACCCCTTATCAACACGTCACTGGCTACAACAATTTCTACGAATTCGGTTACGACAAAACCGACCCTGCCGATAAAGCGGGGCAATTGAAAGTGGACCCCTGGAGCGTAGAAATCGCCGGCGCGGTCAACAAACCTGGCACCTACCCGCTGGAAGATTTATTAAAAGGAGTAGCGCTGGAAGAGCGCATTTATCGCCTGCGCTGCGTGGAAGCCTGGTCGATGGTGATTCCTTGGATCGGCTTTTCCCTAGCGGATTTATTAAAACGTTTTGAACCCACCAGCAAAGCTAAATATGTCGCCTTCACCACGCTGATGCGCCCGGAAGAAATGCCCGCGCAAAAAAGCCGCCTAAGCACCATTCAATGGCCCTACCGCGAAGGGCTGCGCATGGATGAAGCCATGCACCCTCTCACGCTTTTAGCTGTTGGTCTTTACGGCAACATTCTGCCCAACCAAAACGGCGCGCCCCTGCGCTTGGTAGTGCCCTGGAAATACGGATTTAAAAGCATTAAATCCATCGTCAAAATCGAACTGACGGAAACTCAGCCCTATACAAGCTGGAGCGCCATTGCGGCGGACGAATACGGCTTCTTCGCCAACGTAAATCCCAAAGTGGATCACCCGCGCTGGAGCCAAGCGCAAGAGCGGCGTCTGCCCAGCGGTTTATTGCGCCCGAATATTATTCCCACGCAAATGTTTAACGGTTACGCCGACCAAGTGGCGAGCCTTTACAACGGCATGGATTTACGCACTTTTTATTGAATCTTTTTTATTTAGTGAGCTTGTTTTATTTATGGAGCTGGTTTAGCCATTGAGATTGCATTTATGCACGTGGTGTGGCGTCGGATTGGGATTTTTCTTTTATCACTCGCGCCACTTATCTGGTTGGTGTGGGCAACCGTGCAACAACAGCTCGGCGCCGATCCCGCAAAAACCATCGTCCTGCTAACCGGCCATTACACTTTTTATTTTTTACTGCTCACCCTGGCCGTCACCCCTCTGCGTAAATTAGTGAAATTTCGCCATTTCCATT
>JBQGED010000073.1:0-8044 GCA_052039425.1 Sphingobacterium griseoflavum
CCCACAACCGGCGCCACCACAAAATTATCCCGCCCGCTCGCCTTCACCTCATACAAGCTCTCATCCGCGCGCTTCATCAAATCGGCGGCGGATTCGGAGCCGTCGCTGATGGCGGCGCCGATACTGGCGGAGGGGGTGCACTCCTGACCGTTTTCCAGCAAGACCGGTTTTTTCAGGGTTGCACGTAGGCGGGTAAGCTGGCTGCGCAGGCCTTCTTCCGACTGAATATCGACCAAAACCAAGGTGAATTCATCGCCGCCGAGGCGTGCGACCGTGTCCACTTCGCGCACGGAGCGCATCAATCTCTGCGCAGTTTCTTTGAGCAGAATATCCCCGGCCTGGTGGCCTAGGCTGTCGTTGATCTGTTTGAAATAGTCGAGGTCCAGATACACCAGGGCCATCTGGGTTTTGCTGCGCCGACTGTTGCGCAGCGCCTGTTCCAAACGTTCGAGGAACAGACGGCGATTGGCGACGCCGGTGAGGTCGTCCTGAAACGCCAGCACCTCCAAACGAGTGCGGTCCTGTTGCAGTTCCATGACCAAGCGGTTGAGCGCGGAGGTCATCTCGCTTTCGATATCCGCTTGCTGGCGCACGTCGAGGTTTTTCTCGCGGATCACCCGGCGGGCGATTTCCGCCAGATGCTGCAATTGTTTTTGGCGGGTGAGTTTGTGCTCCACCGGGGTTTTGCTTTGCGAACCGGTCAGTACGGTAGGGGGCACATAAATGCCACCGTCGAGCACCAGCTGAATCGCGGCCACTATGTCGTCGGGTTCCAGATTTTTCTGAATAAAGCCGCTGGCGCCACTGCCCAGGGCGCTGAGAATCACCTGCGGATCGTCCCGCCCGGACACCATGGCTATGGGCAGCGCCGGATCGCGCTGCTTGAGTTTCAGCAAGACGTCCAGACCGTGGTCCGCGCCCAGGTTGTAATCCAACAGTACCAAGTCGATATCCGAATGCTGCTCCTGCAGATCCAGAGCCTCCTGGCCAGTGGCGGCGTGCAGCACCTCCCGGAAAATATTCTGACCGGACAGGAGCATTTCCAGCCCGTGGCGAAAAAGTCCGTGATCGTCGACGAGTAGTACTTTCATGCGTTTCGAAAAACCAATATGTGCGTGGCCGGTACGTCGTGACACGGGGTCACCGGTTATGTTCCATAAAGGATGGAGGAGCGTCTGCGCATTAGCAACCTTCTACGCGCGTTAACCCCAGGTTCAGGACTTGGTGCTGGCGGGGTTTTGACTTATGCTGCTGCGCCGCATTTGCACCACCCAGGTGCGACGGAATTCTGTCGCGCGCCCGGTTTTTATTTCATCTTTTGCGGGGTCGGCCTGCTGGAAAGCGGGAGTAGTCTATATTTAATAAAAATATTCCGGGGCCGCCGAAACCTGAGAGGTTTCACCAATCACTGCGTTAACGAGGCCGGTCTGGGCCGCCCTTAACGTCATATCCAATACCAATAAAACATGCCCATGCATTTTTGGATCAACCGATTATTCCTGCGATTGCTATTGCTGCTGCCGGTCTCCTTCTTTGTGCTTGCAACGCAGGCGCAGAACTTGAACCCGGTACAGGATGATTATCGTCTGCGTGTTGCTGCGTTCACCTTGTCGGGCGTCGATCAGGCGCAAGCCCATGGATTGAATCTCGAAGAGATCAAACAACGCCTAGCACTGGAGCGGGCGCGCTTTGCCGAAACCATGACGGTGGATGAGCTGCATCAAGTGGCTGACGCGCTCACCTTATTTCTGCGCAACCGCGGTTATGTTTTTCACACCGTTTATCTGCCGCCGCAGCGGGTGGAGGGCGGTGTGGTGGACATGCGGGTGAAGGAGGGCGTGCTCGGCGGTGTTCATGTGATTAATAACACCAAATGGCCGGACCGCCGTTTTGATCGCCCATTCAAACAATACATCGGCAAAATTCTCTTTGGTCCCGCTGTCGAGGAGACGGTGCAGGCCGTCAAAGCGCAAAACGGCTTTCGCGTTTTTGCCTTCTATTCCCGCGGGAAAAAAAGTGGCGAAGCATTTCTCAACCTGCGCATAGATCCAGACACCAAGCGCGCCGTCGCCTTCAAGGCCGATAACTACGGCAGCCCCGCCAGCGGCGAACATCGCCTGATCGCCCAATATTCCGAATACCAGTTAACCGGACGCCATGACCGCCTGTCTCTTGCCTTGCTCTATGCGGTAGACGACGTGGCTAATACCTACGGTAGTCTGAGCTATCAGTTGCCCTTCGGTGATTTGGATTATCTATGGGATGTGAGCGCCAGCAATAACCAGTTTGAGGTCGGGGACCGGTTTGCCGCCCTGGGTTTGAAGGGCGATGCCAGCACCATACGCACCGGCGTCAGTTACTTCTCTCGGCATCATCCAGATGTCCGCACCAGTTGGCGCCTGGGCTTTTACGACAAGCGCAACAACATCGAAACGGACGCCATCACCGTGGCCGATGAGCAGAGTCAGGCGATATCGCTGCAGTGGAGCAAATCGCTGCAGTCGGCCAAGAACGGAGCGGTGTTTCAGTCGCTGCTGGAGTACAGCTACGGCGAGTATCAAGTGGACGGACAGCCAGATGGCGACTTCAATAAAGTGGATTTCAGCGCCTTGGTGGCCAAAGGCGTAGGCAAAGGGCGGCTGCGCAACATCTGGCAATTGAATGCGCGCGGCCAGTACACGCCGGATGTATTGCCGAGCATCGAGGGCTTGGGCCTCTCAGGTGCCTACGGCGTGCGCGGGTTTGCTCCTGGAGTATTCAGCGCGGACAGCGCCGTATTGGCGGCACTGGAGTGGCGTCTGCCCAATCTGCTGCAAACCAGCGGCGCCCGCTGGCGGTTGGAGCCATTTCTGTTTGCCGAGTACGCCAACGGTCGCAAAGAGAACATCCTCGGCGACAAACGCGATGGCACTTTGAGCGGCGCTGGTTTTGGCCTGTCATTCAATTGGGGAGGACGATTCAATGCCCAGGTGGTGGGCGCCAAAGGTGTAAGCGGCGAAATTGATGGTGTAAAGGTGGAAGGTGATGATCAGGTCCTCTTTGAGATTCGGTGGCAGTAAAAGAACCGGCAGTAAATGCCTAGCGCCGAACCGGCTCTATGCGGCAGTGCTTTTGGCTCTGTCCGGCCAGGCTATGGCCTTGCCGGAGGGGGGCCAAGTCGTCGCCGGGGATGCCACCATTTCCGTCAGCGGCGATACCATGCAGGTTCTGCAGAACAGCCAGCGCGCCATTCTCAACTTCCAAAGCTTTGATATCGCCAGCCAGCAGACCGTCAACTTTCAACAGCCGGGCGCCGACGCCGTAGCGCTCAACCGCGTCCTGGGCGACCGTCTCTCGGAGATCCACGGCGCCCTCAGTGCCAACGGCCAGGTCTATCTAATCAATCCAAATGGCGTGGTGTTCGGCAACGGTGCCGAGATCAATGTTGGCAGCCTGGTCGTCACCACCCTCGATATTGCGGACCAGGATTTTCTCGCCGGGCGCGATGCGTTCACCGGCAGTGCCGATGGCCGCGTAGAAAATCGCGGACGCATAAACGCGGACGGCCGCGTAGTGCTGTTGGCCCCTGAAGTGATCAACAGCGGCGAGATCACCGTTCCAGACGGCGACATCGTTTTACAGTCCAGCCGTCAGGCACTGCTGCATACCGCCGGCAGCGACATTCCGATTTTGATAGACGACCCCGAATTGATCGGGCGCGTGGTTAACGAAGGGACGTTAACCGCCGGTGAGGTGGCGTTGGTTTTGGAAGGATCGGGCCGGAGCGATGTTTATGATTCGGCGATTAACAATAGCGGTTTGATTCGTGCCGTGCGCGCATCCGGTGAAGGCGGTGACATTCAACTGTTATCGGCTACGGGGGTTGTGAATAGCGGCGAGTTAAATGCCTCTGCCGATGCCGGGAACGGTGGATCTGTATCGCTGGTGGCGGAGGCCATTAACCAAACCGGCCACATCAGTTCGACCGCGCAAGGACAGGGTGACGGTGGGGATATTGAGCTGCTCGCCTCCCATTCGATTGCCATGCATTCGGGCAGTACGATTGACGCCAGTGCCGATCAGTTCGGCGACTCGGGCGATGTGATCGTGATTGGCGAAAAAGCCACGTGGTTCACTCTGGATGCCTCGATTAAAGGGAAAGGTGGTGCGCAAGGTGGAGACGGCGGTTTTGTTGAGGTGTCGGGACGCGAGTTTGTCAGTGTTTCGGGCAGTGTCGATGTGGGCGCTGTCGCGGGTGAAGGTGGGCTTTGGTTTATCGATCCCACGGACATCACGATAACGACAGCAGGTGACAGTAACTCCGACTTTACGGGCGGTAATCCAACCAGCTGGTTTCCCAACAGTGCCATCAGCACCGCGTTAATTAACGTGACTACGCTGCGCAATGCCTTGGTGAACAATACCAACGTCATTATTTCCACCGCATCGAGTGCGAGTGGTGCTGGCAATATCACCTTTGACGCTGTGTTGAACTTTGATCAGGTCGGTGTAGGTCGATCACTCACGCTGAACGCAAACAGCCAAATCATTTTCACTGCAAATGGCGGCATCTGGGATTCCGACCCTAATACCGTGGATGGCATGAATTTCACGGCCACGGCGGGCGCAGGTCTCACCATCGTTGATGGCGGCTCCACGGGTGGCTCGGGCGTTATCAACACTGGCACGGGGAAGATTGATATTCAGGTAACAACCGGTAACGCGCTTATTACGGGTTTGTCATCAGCCTCATCCGCGGCCGATGCTGTTCGTCTTCGGGTTCTCGCCGGGCAGATTCGCGATAACGGCGATAAATTGTGGGACGTGAAGACGTTCAATGGTGGCGGAGTCATTCTTGAAGCAAGCGGCGGCATCGGAATTAACGGCATTGACTCGACTAATAACGGCATCGATCTTGATGTCGGATCGATGGATGTTTTCAGTAGCACAGGCAATGTCTTTGTAACAGCAGCGAACGCTCTGACAGTCAACCGGTTGTACGCCGGGGGCACCGCGTCTCTGTCCTCATCAGCTGACATACGGCTTACTGCGTCAACCATATTTGGCAATGACGTCCTGTTTAAATCGACGGCTGACGTGGTGTTACCAGCAAGCGCCCTGACTGCTCCAGGCGCCTTGCGTTTTGACGCTCGGGACATCAAAGACGCAAGCAATGGACGCAACTTAACGCTGGCGGCTGATCATTTAGACATTATTACCCAGGCGCAAGCGGGCAACTTGTCGATCAACTCCAATGTTAATCAGCTCAGTGTCACTAACTCCTCCACCAACACCATTATTGTTAACGATACCAATGCATTGACGCTGGGAAGGATTTCGCCGGTGAATGGCGACATCCAGGTCAGTTCGGGGGCCAACACCGACCTAACTTTAGGGACTAACCTCAATTTGAGCGGCAACGCGGGTTCGTTGACCTTGGGCGCGGGACGGGATCTGTGGGTGAACGCCCAAATTCTGGATACCGATGGTTCCGGTATTACCTTAACCGCACCGCGAGATGTGAACTTTGGAGCCAACGGTGCGATAAGTGTCGGAACAGGGATGATTGGAATCTCGGCTAGTCGCAACGTGGCTCTTGGGTCTTTGACAGGCGGCGCCATAACAGTCACCGCTGGCGGCGCCATCACCGATGCCAACGGTACTGGCGTGAACCTCTCTGGTACAAGTGCCAACCTTACCGGCACCGCCATAGGCACTTTGGCAGATGGGCTGGAAACCAGTGTGGGAAGCCTCGCGCTGAGTTCCACCAATGGCGGCGCGTTTTTGTCCAGCAGTCAGGCGCTGACCCTATCCAGCCTCAATATCAACGGCGACCTTAATGTCAGTCTGCCCACGGCAGGCAATCTCACCCTTACCCAAGCCACTCCTACCATTGCCGGCACCGCGACTTTCTCTGTACCCAACGGCCAATTAATCGTGCCCACTACAGGTTGGAATACGACTGGCAACCTGACCGTTAATGCCCAGGGGATAAGAGACACGGATGCGACGGTCAGCCTGACAGCCAACAGCGCCGACCTGACCCTTACTGGCACGGCGGCATCCACGTTGAACGTGAACTTCAACTCACTGGCATTGCAGATAACCGGTGGCCAAACGGTGCAGATGACGGATGCAAACGCGCTTTCGATCAGCAATCTGAGCAACAACGGGAATCTAACCGTTACTACCGGGAACGGCTTCGATCTCACCATCACCGATACCACACCGACAAGCAGTGGTCCGCTCACCTTGAATGCGGGGCGGAATCTGGTGCTGCCTACCGCAGGACTGAGTGTCGCTGGCAATCTGACCATACTGGCCGACGACCTGCGTGATACCGACGCTAACGTTAGCCTCGGCGCCGCCAACGCCAACATAACTGTGCGCAACGCCGCCGCCGCGAGAACCTGGACCACCAGCTTCAATCAGCTGGTTTTGGATATCGCAGGCACCGGCGACTTCAATCTGATCAATGCCGGCGCCCTTGCTCTTACCTCGGTCACCACCGAGGGCAACGCCAGCTTTGCCACCAATAGCGGCGGCCTGACCTTCACCACAGGGACCATCGACGGCGATGCCGCGTTCAGCGCGACTAATGGCAATGTGGTACTGACCAGCGTGCCCACCGTGACCGGCGATCTCAGCCTGACGACCGTGGGCTCCGGCGATGTGGTCCTGCCGGATGTCGGCATCAACATCGGCGGCAATCTGACGGTAAACGCCAACGATTTGCGGGACAGCAACGCCAACTTGAATCTGCGCGCCGCCAATGCGGATATCACCCTGCGGGGCGCGGGTACGCAGTCCCGCACCTGGACGACCTCTTTTGATCAACTCGTGTTGGCGATCACTGGCACGGGCGATTTCACCTTGACGGATACGGACACATTGGCGCTGACGTCGATTGCCACCGGAGGTAATGCCAGCATTACCACGGCAGACGGCAATCTCACCGTCGGCGGCGGTTCCATCGGCGCCAACGCGATGTTCACCGCGACCGATGGTGATTTGGTACTGACTGGCTCTCCCTCTGTTACCGGCAACCTGAGTCTGACCACTGTTAATTCCGGCGATGTGATTGTGCCGAACTTGGGCATCAGCGCAGGCGGCAACTTGACCGTGATTGCGGATGATCTGCGGGATACGGACGCCAACGTCACCCTGGTGGCCGCCAACGCCAACATCACTCTGCGCAGCGCGGATACCGTGGTGCGCAGCTGGAACACCAGTTTTGATCAGTTGGTATTGGATCTCGCCGGCACGGGAAATTTCAGTCTGACCGACACCGACGGCCTGACGCTCACGTCAGTATCTACCGGTGGCGACGCCAGCTTTAGCGCCACGGGCGCGGATCTGGTGTTGGAAGCTAATGCGCTGGATGTGGATGGCGACCTGGCCCTTCTGACAGTGGGCTCCGGTGACCTCATCCTTTCAGACGCCGGTCTTGCTGTTGGCGGCAATTTGACGGTGACTGCAGATGACGTGCGGGACACCGATTCTGACCTGACCCTGGCGGCCACCAACGCCAACATCACCCTGCGCGACACAGGTGCCCAGGCCCGCAACTGGACCACAACTTTTGACGAGCTAGTGCTGAACATCGCGGGTACAGGCGACTTCGGTCTGACCAACACCGATGCTCTGATCCTTTCCTCTATCACGACCGGCGGCAACGCCAGCGTCGCTACTCAAAGCGGTGGCCTGACCTTGGGTTCCGGCTCTATTGGCGGTGATGCGGCGTTCACCGCAGCTGATGGCGATCTGGAATTTATCAATGCGCCAACCTTTGCGGGCGACCTCAGCCTGACCGCAGGTTCCGGCGCGGTGATTGTGGCTGACGCAGGCCTTAGCGTCAGTGGCGATCTCACTGTAGATGCAGAAGATCTGCGCGATAGCGACGCGGATGTGACCCTGGCGGCGGCCAACGCCAATATCACCTTGCGCAACGCCGGCACCCAGGCGAGAAGCTGGGACACCACGTTCGGCGAGCTGGTGTTGGATATCACTGGCGCTGGCGACTTTGAATTGACCAACGCCGGAGCTCTGATCCTGACTTCGGTTA
>JBQGED010000074.1:0-9796 GCA_052039425.1 Sphingobacterium griseoflavum
GACGCGGCGCGAATATTCTGGCGGAAGTCATCGGATTCGCCACCAACTGCGACGGTGTGCATTTAGTAAAACCCAATCCGCAAACCATGAAACAGGTTATGCAGGACGCGCTGACGAATGCTGGCGTGAACGCAGCGGATATCGGATATATCTCCGGTCACGGCACCGCGACGCTGCAAGGTGATTTAGCTGAGAGTATTGCCACGCAAGAAGTA
This sequence comes from Sphingobacterium griseoflavum, assembly GCA_052039425.1. Classification (GTDB taxonomy): domain Bacteria; phylum Pseudomonadota; class Gammaproteobacteria; order Pseudomonadales; family Cellvibrionaceae; genus UBA5868. The sequence goes on from JBQGED010000074.1 coordinate 216, forward strand.
ATGGGCTCGCAGACTCCGTTCAGCGCGCTGAAAAGTTATATCGGCCACAGCCTCGGCGCCTGCGGATCGCTGGAAGCCTGGACGACCATTCAGATGATGCGGGAAAAATGGTTTATTCCGAATTTGAATCTGGATGAACTGGATCCCAACTGCGGCCAGCTCGACTATATTCGCGGCGACCTGCGGGAAATCGATACGAATTATGTGATGAGCAATAATTTTGCGTTTGGCGGGATTAATACGTCGTTGATTTTTCGGCGAATCTGACTGTTGTTCCTGGGTTCCCCTCACCCCAAACCTCTCCGGAGGGGAGAGGGTATAAATTTGCTTCGAATATTTTGTCGGAGAAAAGCCTTCAATCTTCTCCGATCAGTCCCCTCTCCCTCTGGGAGAGGGCTAGGGTGAGGGCGCGCCGCCGATTAAATCATTCCGCCATTCACCTGAATCACCTGCCGCGTAATATAGGCAGCGGCATCGCTCATTAAAAATCGCACCACACCTGCAACATCCGCCGGCGTTCCAACTCTCTGCATAGGAATTAATTTCAGCGCCTCTTCCACTATCAGTCCCTCGGTCATATCCGTCTGAATAAATCCGGGGGCGACACAATTGACGGTGATATTGCGTTTGGCGAGTTCAATGGCGAGCGCTTTGGTGGCTCCGATAATGCCGGCTTTGGCAGCGCTGTAATTGACCTGACCGCGGTTGCCCATAACTCCAGAGACCGACGAGAGCGTGATAATGCGACCGCCTTTGCGCAGGCGAATCATCGGCATGGTCAATGGATTGAGCACGTTATAAAACGCGTCGAGATTGGTATGGATTACCCGATCCCAATCATCGCCGGTGAGTGCCGGAAATGCATTGTCCGCGGTAATCCCCGCATTGCAAACCACGCCGTAAAAAGCGCCCTTGGACTCAACCTCAGCAGTCAGTGCCTCGACGGTCGCCGTGCGATCCGTCACATCAAAACATATTGTGCTGGCAGCACCGCCCGCAGATTCAATTTCCTCCGCGAGCTGTCTGGCGCGATCGGCGTTGGAGCGATAATGCAGGGTGACGTGATAACCGTCGGCAGCCAGTGCCGATGCGCATGCTTGACCGATACCACCAGTGGCGCCGGTCACCAGAACCCGTTTATTCGTCATTGCGTTTTTCCTTAAAAGTTCGCCAAACAGACATTAGACAAAAAGCGCCGATCAAATTGCCGACAATGCCAAGCATGGCCGTAGAGCCAAAGGCGGACACCGCTGGCAGCACGCTCAAACTTAATAAGCCAAAGGATAAACTGCTGGTCGCCGCAGACAGAACCAGGGCATTGGCAAAATGCAGGGAGGATTCTTCTTCCAGCATTTCCGCCACAAACACCAGATAATCCACCCCCAGCCCAACAACCAAAAATGCCGCCATGCCGTGAAATAAAGTAATTGGCACCTGCGCCACCAAATAAATCAGCGCGATGCTGCCGACTACCGTCGCGGAGATCACGCCTAAGATCACACCGCGGCGCAGGCCATAACGCCATATAAAAATGGCGCTGATCAATAGCAGGGCGAACACCAGATAATAGTTCGCGGTGACGCGCAAATGCTGCAAACCGGAGCGTGTCTCATCCACCAGAGAAACCCACTCCGCAGCGGCAACTGCGTTCACCAGCTCGCGCAGTCTTTTCATGTCCGCATTTTTTGGAATCAACAACGCCGTCACCACACGCCTGCTGCCATCAGCATTCACCTGCTCCAGCCACAGTCGGGGAAAATCGGGGATGCGCGCAAGCAGCTCGGCGGGTGTCAATATTCGGCCTTGCTGTTGCGCAAAACGGACGCGTAATTCGGCGAACTCATCTTCGGCGAGAATTTCATGGGTTTGAGTGAGGGCTTGCGCCAACTGCTGGTTTTCAAAAAACACACCGTTGAGCACCTGATTCTTTTGCTGCCCCTCCGGCGCCGGCACCAGCGAGTGAATTCCCAGAAGACTCTTTTTCGCATCGCGCAGTATTTCCGGTGCTGAGCGGAGCGCCGTTTGCAGCTGATCAATTTTGGCAAAAACCTCCGCATCGCTTGCGCCATGCAGCAGAATAAATGTCGCGGGCTCATATTCGCCCAGCCACTGGGAGAGCCGCCGCTCGTTGTCGAGCAATAGTGGGTTTTGGGTGACGAAGGCTTTAGGGCTGTCTTCAAAAACAAACCGCGGTGTGCCCAGCAATATCGTTGCCCAGATAACTGCACAGCCGGCGACGATAAATTTTGCGCGCGCGACCGGTGCGAGCAGGTGCGCACAGGCTTGGACAAAACTGCTGAGCGCCCGATCCTTCACGGTAAGATTTTTAACGGCCCAAGGCTCCATCAACAGCACCCACAAACAGGCATAGGTCAAACCGGCGATGGAAAATACTGCCACCTGTTGCAGGGTTTCCAACCCGGACATGGCCAGAGCGCTGTAGCCGACAATACTGGTGAGCAGACTGAGCAGCAGCGCGGGATAAAAATGGGTTTTCGAATTGGCGTCGCCCGCGGGAGAAGCAAAGCGGAAATAATACAAATGCAGGGAATAATCCACCGCCACGCCGATCAGACTGGCACCGAACAACAGCGTCAGAATATGAATCGAACTCCACAGAGCGTGACACACGCAAAATGCAAAAAGCACGCCCCCGGCAACGGAAAGTACCGATGCCGACAGCGGCCGCACACCGCGAAAAATCAGCAGCATGATCAGCACTATTCCGGCGATGCCGACACCGGAAATCACATTGATATTGCTCTGCGCCGCGCTGGCTGAATCAGCGGCAAAAAAAATCACGCCGGATCGCAGCCATTCAACCGCGGGAAAATGCCTATGCAAATCAGCCTGGATTTTTTGCAGCTGCGCGATCCATTCCACCTGGGCATTGAGGGCGAGTCCATCTTCTGGCAGGTCAAATTGCCAGGCGGAAAAATAGCGGCGGGCACCGTTCTCTACTATCGATTGAATATCATCGGTTTGATCGCCGCTCAACTGCGTCTGCAAATCCACCGCGTAGTCATTCAGGGTGCCGAAAGGATCGCTGGCGAAACTTGTGAGACGCACCTGCCCGGCGCTGCCGTATAACTGTTCCAGCACCCAGCGCGATAGCTGTTTGTCATCGCCTTGCGCTAACAACTCCGCGAGAGTCGGCCGCAAAAAATTGTACGGATACTCCTCCAGCACGCGCACATATTGCGCCGCGACTTCCGCCGGATCCGCCAGCTTGACATTAAACCCGGCCTCTTCCAGCTTGGCGAGCTGCGTGCGCAAATGTTCCGACGCAGCTTCAACATCGGAGCGCGATTCCGCCGCGAGTACCACCAGCGCCTTACGCGATGCCGCAGCGGACAATTGTTCAATTAGCGTTTCGCTGAGCGGGTCCTGCGAAACTTCCGGCGCGAGGCTGCGCAAGCTTGTATCGATGAAAAGGCCGGTGCGGAGTATCTGTCCCGCAGCAAGTAGCAGAAGCAGAGTAGCAACGGCAAAAGCCGCGATAATGGCGCGCCGCCGCGCGCGATCTCTCGGCGGGGCCAGCGCCATCAACCGCCAGTCCCAGCAAATAATTGCGCACAGCCGACGGAAGTCTCGAGAAGCGCTTGGCAGGATTGGGCGTCGAGATTTTGCAACTCGCGCACCGCGAAGATATCGATGCGCATATTTTGTTTATCCGTGCGCGCCACCAGTACTGCCATGCCTTCCGGGGTTTCCTCCAGAGTGATGGTTTCGATGTATTTTTTTAGGCGTTTTTGCGCCGGCAACAAATGCGTGGTTGGCCCAGCGATTTCCCGCTGAAAATATCTGTCGATAAATTCATGATCGCCGCGCACGATACGCGCCAGTATGTCGCCAATGCGTTTTTGCGGCGCACTTTTGATGGGCTGTACGTCGCCCTCCGCATTGATCAACCAATGTTTGCCGTCGAAGGTATATACCAGCGTCTCGCTGATCGGTGTACGGGTGCTCCACACCGTACCGCGGTTACAGTCGAGCAGAATTCGCCCGCGGGATACTAAGGGCTTAGGCAAACCATTCAATATTCGCTCCTGCCGGAATTCCGCGTATTGCAAACAGGATTTTGGTGCTTGCAACAGATCTTTTGCAGCAGTTTCCTGCGCAAAGGCTTGGGGCAATGCGGAGAGAAAAACGCCCACAATGCACAGCCGCAACAACAGAGAAATGTTCATAAGGTTTCCAGCGCGGGTGGATGGTCTTGGGAAGACAGCGCGGCGAGATAACGCTCGACACGCTCGGTAAATACCACGGGACACACCAATTGCAAATGCCGATCACCCGCTGCCACCGCCGCCTGCACTGTAGTGCCGCGGGTGTGTACTGCGCCGGATTGCGCGTCGCAGATTTCATACTGGCATTTCAGACGGTGTTCCCACTCCAGCAATTCTGCGCGGATGCGAATGCGCTGCTGAAAAACCAGCGGCAAAATATATTTGGCTTTTAATTCGACCACGGGGAAGGCATAACCGGTGTCACGCATAACGCTGTAGTCATAGCCGATTTTACTCAGCAGTTCGCAGCGTGCGACTTCGAAATATTTGCAGTAGTTGCCGTGCCAGACGATATTCAGGGAGTCCACATCAAAAAATGGCACTTCCATATGAACATCGGCGGTTATGCGCGCCGCCATGCCGGTCATTGCTCATCTTCATCGTTGAGCAGATTAAACACGGCATCGGTCAGATCGCCGATGGTTTTGATCTGGTGAAAATTTTCGCTGGCCACTTTTTTTGATGTCAGTGATTTCAATTCAATCAGAATATTGACCGCGTCTATGCTGTCGATATCCAGATCCGCGCGTAAGTCTGTCTCGGCAGCCATAGAAGCGGGGTCGAGATCAAATTGCTCCTGCAGAATGCGGGTAATGTACTGATAAACGTATTCTTTGGTGGGTTTGGAGGACACGAGTCAAACTCCTAAGATAGGTTGGCTGGCAGATCGCTCGCTGGCGCGGGCCGCATCAAGCAATTCTGTAAATAATCATTTAATTGCCGCGCCTGAATCCCGGCGGGCCGCTCCGTATCGATCACCTGACGCAAGGTGATTTCCGCCAGAACACTGATGACAAAGTGAGGTTTGCGCGGCGGCACATCATACCATTTCTGATTTTTCCGCAAGGTGGGCGGCTCGCAACTGAGCCGTAACGGGATGATATTGCAGCCGGTGGCCACGGCGATATTCGCCGCCCCGCGTTTAAATTTCGGCACCGCATCCGTGGTGCGCGTACCCTCGGGAAAAATAACCAGAGCCTCGCCATTGGCCAAGGACTGCTTCGCGCTCTCGAGCAGAGCGACGCCGTCCTGATCATTGGCGATGTAACCGGCGAGCCGGGCGATTGCGCCAGTGAAAAAATGCCGGGTCATGGCCGCTTTCGCGATAAAGGTGGCATTGGGGATCAGCGCCATCAAGAACACCGCATCAAGCAGGGTGGGATGATTGGCAATGATCAATTTGCCGCGGCAGTCGAGCTGGGAGAAATCGTCGCATTGGTAGGAGAGCAAACAGAGGCCGCGCAAGGTGCGGATGTACAACCCGCAGAGCAGGCCTATAACGCGACGCGACACTTTAATTTTGGTGGCGGGGCGGGCGCGCACCAGAACCATGTCCGCGCCGAGAAAAATTCCCAGCATCAGCGCGCCCACACCAAACAAGGCGAAGGCAAAACCGGTCGCCACCACACGCCACGCTTTATCGAGCAGTACCAGAGCGGAAGCTCTGTGCGCAGATTGAATGCGATCAGTCATAGCGCGAGTCCGCGACTCACAGTTCTACAAGGGCTTCGATTTCGACCAGAAGCTGCTGGCGGCAGATATCCGCGAGAACAAAATTCAAATGTTCCGCTGGGTATGTCCGCTGCAGCATTGCGCGTGCCAGTTCGAGATGCTCCGCGTGGCGTAGGTACACGCGCAGCGCGCTGAGTTTGGTGGTGGAACCGCCGGCCTGCTTCACCAATTGCGCAATATTGGCCTGTGTCACCTCCAACTGGCTGGCGATATCGCCCGGCGCCTGGGTGCTGTGGCCGAGAATACTGGCAGTGCCGGAGATGAACAGAAAATCCGTACCGCCGAGTTCAATACGAGTAGCGCGAGCAAATGACGGACTGCAAGGGCCGTATTCACGGGGATAAGTGTATGCCGGCATCTGCAAGGGATTTTCCAGATTACGGCTTGGTTTTGGCGCCGCCAGCAGATAGATCACCGCGCCTTTTGCATGGTGGCCAACCGCGGAGGCCGCCGGGTATTGCGCCGCCTCCATACCATGACGGGTGAAGGCGCGCATCCGCCCGCTGCAGAATTGTTTATAGACTTCCTGGTCGCCCGTTCCCTGGTTGATCTGCGGAATCAGGTTCCAGATGCGGAAGGGAAAAGCAAAGCCGAGCCGCTCGGCAACACTCAGGGCGCGGTCGTAGGCCTGTTCGGTCGCGCTCTCGATCTGGCGGCACTCCTCCGGGGAGATCCAGGTGGCAATGCACAGCAGATCGCCGATTTTGCTCCAGTGACAACGCTCGGTCTGGCCGCGCTCAGCGCGGCCGAAGGGGTAGCGGATGACTTCCACACGGACGTCACCGAGAGAGCCTAGACCTGAAGGGATATAACCCGTAGTGCCGGGCTCCAGACAATCGCCGGTATAGCCAACGACCGCGAGAACGCCATCCTGATTGAGCAGATCCGCCACCTGGAGGCCCGAGTGGACGGAGAGATATTCCTGAACAAATATGGACATAAATGCCGAATCGACAGCCCCCGCGCGTAATTATGATCTCAGGGGCCAAATACCGCTGATTAAAAGGCGGGGATTGTATACAATCGCTGCCCCCGTGTTAAGGCGTCCAGCGGTGCGTCGGGGCTTGCGACCAAGACGCAACAGCCGCTAAAAATCGAGAAATTTAATAACCCGGATGGACGGACTATGCAGACTCCCGCTCAACAAATCATAGCCCAGTTGCTGGTGGACGCTTTGAATCTGGAAGGCGTCAAGGCCAATGAAATCGAACCGGACGCACCGCTGTTCGGCGGTGGTCTGGGGCTGGACTCCATCGACGCGCTGGAAATCGCCCTGGCCATTTCGCAAAAATTCGGCGTGCAAATGCAGGCCGATGACGAGCAGACGCGCAAGGCGTTCGCAACCCTGGCAACGCTGACTGAATTTGTGGAAACCCATAAGAAGTAAGCAGGCACCGTCTTGGCAGACATAGACACACGTCTGGCGCACAGCCGAGTCTCACCTTCCCTGCCGCTGATCTGGCGGGAACTGCCCAGCCTCTTCGCCCGCATCACCTGCAACACGCCGGTGCTTGGCGGGCGCACCGGTGACATCACCACCGCCGAATTTCTCGGCCACTGCCTGCAGGTCGCCCAGCGACTGCCCGAGCAGAAGTACGTTATCAACCTGTGCGACAACCCCTATCTGTTTACCGTTGCCTTTGGCGCCGCCCTGCTGCGCCGGCAAACCACCCTGCTGCCGCAGAACCGCTCTCCTGAAACTCTCCGCCGGGTCGCTGCGGAATATCCAGCGAACTACCTGCTGCATCACAGCCAACCCGGCGGTAACGCTCATCTCGACGATATAGCGGACCTAAATCTGAACCAGTTGCGCCTGGAAGCCTCCCCCACTGCTGAAGTCCCGACGATCGAGCGGGATTTTGCCGCCGCCATTGCGTTTACCTCCGGCTCCACCGGGCAGCCCAAACCTATCGTTAAACCCTGGCATACCCTGGTGACCAGTTCACTCATGAACGGCGCGTGCATGCTGCCACCGGCAGGCGACCTCGTCCATCAACTCGCCACCGTGCCGCCTCAGCACATGTGGGGTCTGGAGACCGGCGTGTTGATCCCACTGTTCTGGCCGGTATGTGTCGCTGACAGCCGGCCGATGTTTCCGCCAGATCTGGTCAAAACCCTGGGCGACTTGCCGTCGCCACGCTTATTGGTGAGCACGCCGGTGCATCTGCGCGCACTCCTGGGTAGCAATCTGACGATTCCTGAATGCGCCCGCACTCTCTGCGCCACTGCTCCATTGGCGACGGAGCTGGCAGCGGCCTGCGAAAGCGCGACCGGCGGCGACCTGATGGAAATCTACGGGTGCAGCGAAATCGGCTCCACCGCGTATCGGCGCACTGCTGTCGATACTGTCTGGCGGCTGATCCCCGGCCTAGCTTTTCGCGCGCAGACAGACGCTGCCGAAGCGCCGCGTATTGGCGGGCAGCATCTACCGGAAGATCAGGTGCTCCAGGATCGCGTGGAAATTTCTGCGGACGGATTTAAATTGCTCGGTCGCAGTGAGGACATGGTGAATGTGGGAGGAAAACGCGGTTCGCTGATGCAAATTACCCAAGTGTTGCTCAGCGCCCCGGGAATTGCCGACGCAGTGGTGTTTATGCCGAATGAAGAGGCGACTCGACCGGCCGCCCTGGTGGTGGCGAAGGACACGACCCTCACCGCGATTCAACAACATTTTGCCCAGCGATTGGACGTGGTTTTTCTGCCTCGACCGCTATTGTTCGTGGAGAAATTACCGCGAGAGGAAACCGGCAAAATTCATCGCGCTAAAGTGCTGGCGCTCTACCGCGATACTTTGGCTTACAAGCCGGAACAATAATCCTCGCCGATCCACTCCCGCGCCGCCGGTGACATCTGTGCCGGCGCAACCCCTTTTAGCAGCTCGGCCACACCGCCGGCGACACAGTGCAGGATTTTAATATTCTGCTGCAAATCGCTCTGCACGTCCGCGTCCAACGGCTTTTGCAAAACATCGTTGAAAAATTTCAGGCAGGGCACGTGGTACTGATCCAGAAATACGCCGCGCGCCGGCAATACCAGCCGCTGCTTAGCGCGCTCGCGGAACAGCGCCTGAATTTCCTGATTGAGTTCCTGGGTAGCAATCAAATCGTTGAGCAATGGCCGCATTTTTTGGTAATTGCACAGGGCGTCGCGAAAATACAGCAGCGAGAGCACACTCCAGTAATAGGCAATATCCCAAAGGGTTTTTAGCCCCATCATCATCCGATCGCCGAAGCCGCCGTATTGATTGGTATAGAGGCTGAGCGTGTTTTGATAAATGGAACGGAAAATCTTTTCGTACACCACCGAATTCAATTGGATATCACTGCCGCGCAGATCATCGGCAATCAAGGACGTGATAAAACCGTTGGCAATTGCAATAAAATCACTACCTGGAGAATAAAAGGGATCTGCAAAAAATCCGGCCTCCCCGGAAATTGCCCAACGATCGGCGGAAAGAACTTTTTTACAGTCGTAGGCGTAATTTGGCAGCACCACAAAATCGAGGAATTTGGCTCCGGCAATGGCTTCCGCCACGCGCGGCTGATTTTGTGCCAGCCAGCGCAGCGCGTCTTCCTGGGTGCGAATATCGGCAGCATTAAAAACGATATCGTCCGACACAATACCGATGCTGGTCACGCCGGACTCCAGGGGAATAATCCACACCCAATAACCAGGACCCGTTAAATGCACCGTACTTTTCCAACGCTCATGCGGCATGGCGCTGCGCGACTGCCAAGTCGCATCTGTAGTCCAGTCATCGACAATCACCCGCCGGTCAAC